>NZ_JBQEOE010000005.1:142481-194771 GCF_052045105.1 Lysobacter sp. 22409
CGCCGCTCCTACAACAAGCAAGCCGGCGTAATCGTGTATTCGTTCGCGGCGGTGTCGGTTATGCGACGATTCCGCCGCTGGCGCCATCCAGTCAGGGATACATGCACGCCTGGGAGGGCAAATGCTGCGATCGATCATCCTTATGTCGGCCATCGCTGCCGTCGGCCTGTGCGGTTCCGTTGCCCGCGCAGCCGAAACCGCCGCGTCCTACGCGCTGCCCGCCATCGTCGCCGACGATGCGAAGCGCCTGGACGCCGCCATGCCGTCGCTGGCCCGGCAACTGCTCGCCGACTATCGCGACCCCGACCGCAGCCGCGACCTCAACCAACGCTTCCGCCTGCAACTGGTGGCCGGCGACTACGCTGCGGCCGAACGCAGCCTCGACGAACTCGCCGCCACCGCCACCCAGGGCCCGGTGCCGGTGCGGCTCAACCTCGCCCAATACCGGTTGTACGCCCGCGCCAAGGCGCTGCAGGCGGGGCAGGGGTTGAGCTTCGAGCAGGCCCTGCCGCGCGCCTTCGCCGAATCGATCGCGACGATGGACGACCGCAGCGCCGCCGTGGCCATGCGCGTGCTCAACTTCGAGACCGCAGAGCAGCCGCGGCAGCAGCGCGCGCTGGCCGATGCCTTGGCGCCGCTGCGCAAACAGCCCAGGCTGGACCGCAACGCCGCGCTGGCCTTGCTGCGCAGCTACCAGGTCGAACGCAGCTACGCGGCGTTGGCGCCGCACTTGCCGGCGCTGATCGCCGCGGACGACGCGCGCCGCTACCTGATCCAACGCGATGTCGCGGTGACCACGCCCGACGGCGCCACCGTCTGCGCGCTGATCGTGCGCCAGCGCAACGCGCCCGAGCGCCTGCCGACCCTGCTGAACTTCACCATCTACGCCGACCCGGTCCCCACCTTCAACGAAGCGCGCCGCTCGGCCTCGCACGGCTATGCCGGCGTGATCGGAAACAGCCGCGGCAAAGGCTGTAGCCCCGACCGCCCGACGCCCTACGAACACGACGGCGACGATGCAGCGGCGCTGATCGACTGGATCGCCGCGCAACCGTGGAGCGACGGCCGCGTCGGCATGTACGGCGGCAGCTACGAGGGCTTCACTCAATGGGCCACGGCCAAGCGCCGCCCCAAGGCCCTGAAAGCGCTGATGCCCTCGGTGACCGGCGCGCCCGGCCTCGACGTGCCGATGGAAGGCGGCATTTTCTATGGCTTCCAGTACTACTGGCCGTTCTACATCACCAACAACCGTCAGGTGGACAACGCGCCCTTGCAGGATTACCCGCGCTGGAATCGCATGTATCGCCAGTGGTACCTCAGCGGGCGCCCTTACCGCGAACTGCCGCAGATCGACGGCACGCCCAATCCGCTCTACCTGCGCTGGCTGTCGCACCCGGACTACGACGCCTACTGGCAATCGATGATCCCCTATCGCGACGAATTCGCCGCGCTGGATCTGAAGGTGCTGACCACCACCGGTTACTACGACGGCGCCCAGATCGGCGCGCTGTACTACCTGCGCCAGCACCATCGCTACCGTCCGCAGGCCGAGCACTACCTGGTGATCGGCCCCTACAACCACGTCAGCGGCCAGCGCGGCACCGTCGCCACCGGCACCGAACTGCGCGGCTACACGCTCGACCCGCAAGCGCAGATCGACCTGGGCGAGCTGCGCTACCAATGGTTCGATTACGTGTTCAAAGGCGCGCCCAAGCCCGCGCTGCTGGCCGACCGCATCAACTACCAGGTGATGGGCGCCAACGAGTGGAAGCACGCGCCCTCGCTGGCGGCGATGGCGCAGCGGCGCCAACGCTTCTACCTCGGCGCCGCCGGTAGCGACGGCCACCACGCCTTCGCTGCGCAGCCGGCCGCGAGCGGCAGCTACGCCGAACAGACCATCGACCTGCGCGACCGCAGCGACGCCGACCGCATCGTCCCCGGTGGCGGCATCGTCGACCGCGAACTCGACACCGCCGATAGCTTGGTGTTCGTCAGCGAACCCTTCAAAGATGCCGAGGAATTCAGCGGCCTGTTCTCCGGCCGGCTGGAAGTCGAAACCAACAAGCGCGACTTCGACTTCAACATCTCCCTGTACGAACAACTGCCCGACCAGCGCTATTTCGAACTCTCGCGCTACCAATCGCGCGCCAGCTACGTCGGCGACGTCAGCCGCCGGCAACTGTTGCAACCCGACCATCGCACCGTGCTCGACTTCGAAGCCGGCCGCGCCACCAGCAAGCGCATGCAGCCCGGTAGCCGCCTGATAGCAGTGGTGAGCGTGCTGCGCAACCCGCAGCAGGAGATCAACTACGGCAGCGGCAAGGCGGTGGCAGGGGAGAGCATCGCCGATGCCGGCGAACCGGTGCGGGTGCGCTGGTATGGAGGCAGCTATCTGGAGATTCCGCTGAGCCGTTGAAGCCGGCGCACAAGACAGCAGCCCGGTGTCGCGCGAGCTGGAGTTAGCGGCAGGCGCTTCGCTCGCCGCAACTCGCCGCAGATAGTTCCGGCCGATGCGACGGCATGCGTCTGCTTTCGGTGATGAGCAGACACCTGCCAAGGCACAGGGCAGGGAGGCATAAGACGCATGGGCGGTCTGTTCGACCTGTCTAAGCCGTCAAACCGCTTGGCGATGCATGCGAGCTCGCGGTGAACCTCTAACGATCCCGGAAGGGCTGTCTAGATAAGCCCTTCGTCCGACAGCTGCGCAAAGAGGCGCGCCCGACAGACCTCCAGGATTTCGTCCGCCAGCGGCGCATCGTCGGGGCAGGACCTCGACAACACCACCGCGCCGATGGTCTGCGCCATCAGGGCGATTCGGCGCGCGCGCGTCTCGCTGTTCGCGTCGTCGACCGGCCGCCCTGTTTGGCGGGCCGGAGCCGCCAGCTGGCGCTCGATACCGGCGGCAAAGGCCGCCTTGACCGATTCCGGCTGACGCGCGGCATCCGCACATAGCGCGGCCAGCGTGCAGCCGTCGCCCGGCTTGTCGCGATGCTCTCGGGAGAGGTAAAGCTCGACGAAGTCCTTCAGATCGACGCCCGCCGCGACGTCCGCGGACTGCGCTAAACCGCAGCTTGCCGCTTCCGCCATCAGATCCGTCTTGGAGCCGAAATGCTTGTAGAAGCCGCCGTGGGTAAAGCCGGCGGCCGCCATCAGGTCCGCTACGCCCACGCCGTCGTAACCCCGCTCCCTGAACAGGGTGGACGCGGTTTCGACGATGCGCGCCCGGTTTGCCTGCGCTTGTGCCTTGGTGACCTTCATTGCCGATGTCTCTGGATGTCCTGCCTGGCAACGGCAGCGGCGCATTTTACCATATAGATGACGTTCATCATCAAACTATTGACATTAAAGATTACGGTCATCATCATTGTGGCCGTCACCAGGCAGGGACCGGGAAACGAACGTCATTCCCGGCTCACTGGCCCGATACGCCGCACCCCCCATGCCCCCATCAAAATTCCAGAGAAACGCACCATGACCACACGCCCTGCCGTCCTCATCACCGGTGCCTCCAGCGGCATCGGCGCCGTCTATGCCGAGCGCTTCGCACGGCGCGGCCACGACCTCGTGCTGGTCGCACGCGACAAGGCACGACTGGAAGCGCTGGCAGCTCGCCTGCGCCAGGAAACCGCCGTCGCGGTCGATGTACTGCCGGCCGATCTCACCCAGCACGATGAACTGGCGACCGTCGAAGCGCGCCTGCGCGACGACGCCCGCATCGGCATCCTCATCAACAACGCGGGCATCGCCCAGTCCGGCGGTTTCATCGCTCAATCGGCCGACAGCATCGAACGACTGGTGACGTTGAACACGACCGCGCTGACCCGCCTGGCCGTCGCCGCCTCCGCCCGAATGGTCGCTGCAGGCGAGGGCGCGATCGTGAACATCGGCTCGGTAGTCGGCCTGGCGCCGGAGCTCGGCATGGCCGTCTACGGCGCGACCAAGGCCTTCGTGCTGTTCCTGTCCCAAGGAATGAGCCTGGAGCTCGCGCCCAAGGGCGTCTACGTGCAAGCGGTTCTGCCTGCCGCCACGCGCACCGAGATATGGGAGCGCGCCGGCATCGACATCAACACGCTGCCCGAGGTGATGGACACGGGCGAACTGGTCGATGCGGCCCTGGTCGGCTTCGATCGCCGCGAGGCCGTCACCATTCCGCCACTGCATGTTGCCGCACGCTGGGACACCCTGGATGCCACGCGTCAGGCCCTGCTCACGGACATCCGGCAGGCACAGGCCGCGGAGCGCTACCGCACCGCCGTCTGAGGCGGTCGTACGGCAAACCGCACCCTTGTGTGACCCGGCCAGGCTCGACACACGCCCGGCGTCGGGCACGACCTCAACGGGTCGATCGACGTCGGCGGCCTGGCCGGACACCTCACCCAGAGACACGACATGAAAGCCTTCATCATCGACCGGTACAGCAAGCAAGAAACCGGCCGCATCGGCGACATGCCCGAGCCGGACCTGCGCGACGATGATGTCCTGATCCAGGTCCACGCCGCAGGCGTCAACCCGTTGGACTCCAAGATCAGGAGCGGCGAGTTCAAGCTGATTCTTCCCTATCGCTTCCCGCTGATTCTCGGCAACGAAGTCGCCGGTACGGTCGTGCGCGTTGGCGCGCGCGTGCACCAGTTCAAACCGGGCGACGAAGTTTACGCACGCCCCGACGATGATCGCATCGGCGGCTTCGCCGAGTTCATCGCCGTCAAGGCCTCATCGCTGGCGCTCAAGCCCGCCAACCTCAGCATGGTCGAGGCCGCCTCCCTTCCGCTGGTGGCCCTGACGTCCTGGCAGGTGCTGGTCGAAACCGCCAAGCTGAAAAGAGGGCAGAAGGTGCTGATTCACGCCGGTTCCGGCGGCGTCGGCAGCATTGCCATCCAACTCGCCAAGCACCTGGGCGCTTTCGTCGCCACCACCACGAGTACGGCCAACATCGCCTGGGTGAAGGCCTTGGGCGCGGACGTCGTAATAGATTACAAGCAGCAGGATTTCGCCACCGTGCTGCATGACTACGACGTGGTGCTGAACAGTCTGGGCAACGACGAACTGAACAAATCCCTGCAGGTTCTCAAGCCCGGCGGGCATCTCATTTCCATTTCCGGGCCGCCCACGCCGGCGTTCGCCGCCGCGCGAGGACTGGCCTGGCCGATCAAGCTGGTGTCGCGCCTGTTGAGCCGTGGCATCCGCAACAAGGCCAAGCGGAAGAATGTCGAGTACACCTTCATTTTCATGCGCGCCGACGGGGCGCAATTGGCTGAGATCGTGCATCTCGTCGAATCAGGCGCGATCCACCCCGTCGTCGACAGGGTATTTACGTTCGAGGATACGCACGAGGCTTTGGCCTACGCAGACGGCGGGCGCGCCAAGGGCAAGGTGCTGGTGAAAATCAGGTAGCTGGCGCGCAGATCGATGCGCAGGCCTCGGTAGTGTCGGCACTGCCGCCGGATCGGTCAGGGGCTGGTTCGTGACGTCGAAGGGCCCTCGCTGCCGAGATCGCGATCGAGCAGGCAGTCGATGAACGCGCGGAGCGCGGGAAGAAGGTAACGTCTGCTGGAGTAGTAGAGGTACAAGCCGGGGACCGTCGGCGACCAGTCGCTAAGCACGCGCTTCAAGCGCCCGTCCTGCAGCGCCTGCGCAATGCCGTCGTCGTTGTAGGCATAGAGGATGCCCAGGCCCTGAAGCGCGGCGGGCACGACGATGTCCTGATGGTTGGAAGTCACGGTGCCTTCACCGAAAAATTCGACCCCTTTCCCCTTCTTCTTGAACTCCCACCCTGCCACCTTGCCGCTGCCCGGGAAACGCCAGTTGATGCAGGCGTGATGGCTCAGGTCGGCGGGTGTCTTGGGCTCGCCGCATCTGGCGAGATAGTCGGGCGAAGCCACGGCCAGCAGTTCGATGTCCGGGGTAAGTCGGACCGCGATCATGTCCTTCTGCAGGCGGCCGCCCACGCGGATGCCTGCATCGAATCCTTCGCCCGCGATATCGCTCAAGCCATCGTCGATCACGATGTCGAGCGCTACATCGGGATGCGCCTTGGCGAAACGACCCAGTCGCGGCGCGATCACCTTCTTCGCTGCCATGCTGAGGGTGTTGATCCGCAGGGTCCCCGCGGCACGCGCACTCGTACCCACGGCCTGCGCAACGGCCTCGTCCATGTCGCGGAGCATCGGGGCGATGCGCTCATGCAATCGGCGGCCCGGCTCGGTCGGCGAGACGCTGCGCGTCGTCCGGTTCAGCAGGCGAACCCCCAAGCGCGATTCCAACTGGCGGACGATCTGGCTGAGGGCGGATCGGGACAGTCCCAGGTGATCGGCGGCCCGCGCGAAGCTGGCCCGGTCGACGACGGCCACGAAGGCCTTGAGTTCCGCGAATTCAGAGCCGCGCATTGTGCACTGATCTCTACATAGCCTGATCAGATAGTAGGTGATTCTCTTATCTATGAGAACGGCTCAACCTTTGCTCCGTGGACCCAACCGGAGCATTGCAATGAACGATCTGAACCTGCCCGAGCCGATCGCGGCCTACTTCCATGCCGACACCCAGGACGCGCAAGCGGTCGCCCGCTGCTTCACCACAGACGGGCTGGTGCGGGACGAGGGCAAGACCCACTCGGGCCTCGCTGCGATCGCAGCGTGGAAAACCGACTCGTCCGCCAAGTACACCTACACCGCCAAGCCCCACACGCTGGAGAAGCAGGAGCGCACCTACATCGTGACGGCGCGCGTCGCCGGCAACTTCCCCGGCAGTCCGGTGGACCTGCGCTATGGCTTCACCCTGGAGCGCGGCAAGATCGCCACGCTGGAGATCGCGCCGTGAGCTTCGACCTGCAGTTGGCCGGCAAGCGCGTCCTGGTGACAGGCGGCTCGCGCGGTGTGGGCGCTGCCGTCGTCGAACGGTTGTCCCAGCTCGGCGCACAGACCGTGGCGACTGCGCGCTCGCAGCCGGACCGGCCCATCGACGATGTGCACTATATGGCGGCCGACCTGGCCACGGCCGAAGGCGCTCGCCAATCGGCGGAGGCGGCGCTGCGCCATCTCGGCGGCGTGGATGCCCTGATCAACGTGGTAGGGGGATCGTCGGCGCCGGCGGGCGGGTTCGCCGCGCTGGACGATGCGGAGTGGGCGAAGGCGCTCGATCTGAATCTGATGTCGGCCGTGCGACTGGATCGCGCCTTGCTGCCCTCGATGATCGCGCAAGGCTCGGGTGTGATCGTGCATGTCACCTCGATCCAGCGCACGCTGCCGCTGCCGGACGCCACGACCGCGTATGCCGCTGCCAAGGCAGCGTTGTCGACCTACAGCAAGGCACTGTCCAAGGAAGTCACGCCGAAGGGCGTGCGCGTGGTTCGTGTCTCGCCGGGCTGGATCGAGACGGAGGCTTCGGTCGCGTTGGTCGAGCGCGTCGCGGCCCATGCGGGCACGGACTACGAAGGCGGCAAGCAGTTGGTCATGAAGGAACTGGGCGGGATTCCGCTGGGACGCCCGGCCAGGCCGGGTGAAGTGGCCGACCTTATCGCGTTCCTGGTCTCTCCCCGGGCCGCGTCGATCTCGGGGACGGAATACACGATCGACGGCGGAACCGTGCCGACGGTGTAACGGCCCGGGCCGGCCGCATCGGTAACGTCCCGGGGCCCGGTTGTTTCGCGAGAGCACGCCTTCCCGCTGACTCGCCCCTCGATCCGGGCAGGTTCCCGTTCGCGGCTGATAAATACGTTCGGTCAAGTTATCAGGACGTTCGGTCACCGATGGTCCGGGCTCGCCCCGCAAAGTAGCCCTGCCGGCCAATGCCGCAGATCGAACTACCACCACCCACCGACCACCACCCACCGCCCGAGGCCACGTCCATGCTCAAGCTCATCCCCGCAGTGCTCGCCGCCGCTCTGGCGGCCACCATCTCCCCCGTTGCCCAAGCCCACGATGCCGCAGCCCCCGCAGCCCACGATGGGGCGCAGGTGAAGAATGTCGTTCTGGTGCACGGCGCCTTCGCCGATGGCTCAGGCTGGCGCCCGGTCTACGACGAGCTGACCGCGCGCGGCTATCGCGTGTCGATCGTGCAGAACCCGTTGACCTCGCTTGCCGATGACGTGAAGGCCACACAACGCGTGCTCGACCGCCAGGACGGCCCCGCCATTCTCGTCGGGCATTCCTGGGGCGGCACGGTCATCACCGAAGCCGGCGTCCACGACAAGGTGGCGGGCTTGGTCTATGTCTCCGCGCTCGCGCCGGATGCCGGCGAAACCACCGCGCAGCAATACGCCGGTTTCGCACCCACGCCGGAGTTCGTCATCGAAACCGGCAGCGACGGTTACGGCTTCATCAGCCCCGCCAAGTTCAAGGCAGGTTTCGCCCACGACACCAGCGATGCCGACGCAGCGTTTCTGCGCGACTCGCAGGTGCCGATCAACATGTCGGTGTTCGGGACCAAGCTGACGCAGGCCGCCTGGCGCACGAAGCCCAGCTGGGCCGTGATTGCCACCGACGACAAGGCGTTCGACCAGGCCATGCTCATCCATATGGCCGAGCGCATCGAAGCGCGCATCACCAAGGTCGCCGCCAGCCATGCGGTGTTCATGACCCAGCCCAAAGTGGTCGCTGACACGATCGACAGCGCGGCCAAGGAAACGGCGCGCTCGACCAAGTAAGCGCCACCGCAACATGCCCCGCGCCGACACACCGCGTCGCGGCCGGCAGATCGGCCGGACGTGCGCTGAGCACTAGAGGCGGACATCGTCCGGATGTCCGCTTCGGGCCGGAAGTGGACACCGCTTGCACCGCTGCGTCGGCTAATGCTGCATCCGCGGCCCACCCTGAGACTGCCCGTCCATCCCTTGCGCCTGCTGCGCACTCTCCCGCAGCGAGCGTTGCTCGGCCACCTGAGTCTCGCGCATGGCATGCGCCTGTTCGTAGCGCTCGGGCGAGGGCAGGGAGAGGGCCTGAGCGACCGGCATGTGCGCATAATTGGCCGCAGGATCCGGAGAGGCGCCGCGGCCGTCCCGGTACACGAACAGCACTTCGCCCGCCGCGTTCTGCGCGGTGGGGCGGTTCAGCGTGACCTTGACGTCGTCGCCAGGGCCGAACCGGTTGGCGACCGCCAGCGAAAGCGCGCTGGCGCTCATGCGCTCGCTCTGCTCGTCCCAGGGCTTGCCGATACTATGCTCAAGGCTTCGCACGCTGCCCCGGATCTTCTCCAACAGCGGGTGATCCGGGTGGCTGGGGTCGTTGGCGTTGGGCGTAGCAGGGCGCTCCGCAGGCGGCGCCGGCTTGTCCGGCGTGCGGCTGCTGTCGATGAAGTCCGGAGGCACGGTCACCTGCGCGCCGAGCGCCTGGGCATTGATCCTCATCTCAGGAAAGTCGCGCCCGGGATGCGCGGCCTGGGCGATGGCTTCCTGGCGGTAGATTTCGCTGAAGGCCCAGTCGATGTTGCGGGCGGGGTAGCCTGGGTTACGGTCGTAAAACTCCCTCTCCATCGTCGCGAGGCTCTTGGCCTCGTCCATCTGTAGATCGGGTTTGATATGTAAGCCCGATTGGGCGACGTAGCGCGAAGAATCTCCGTCGATTTCATCCATGTAGTTGGAGGCGCTGCCGTCGGCTTCATACACGTCGGCGAGTGTCGCTTTAGGGTTCTCATGCCTCACCTGTGCTGCAATCGTGTTGAATCCGGCGATTTCAGCTCGCGCCTCTCTTGTGCGTGTTCCCTCGTTGTATGCCTTTACCGGAGCGGTAAAGTCATGCGGCGATGGACCATTCGCGATCGCCGCAACCTGTTCCTGGAATCGCTGCCCCAACTGCAAAATTTCGTTACGGGACAATGCGTGGTCGATCTCGTGGCCGGCGGTGAAGCGGACGAAGTTGACGCCTTCCGGGAATTCGTCAGGATGCTTACTCGGATCGGCGTCGCTTAACTGCTTGGCCGACAGGCGCATGGTCCGGTCAAGGTGGTTGTAACTGCCGTTGAATCTCGGGTCGGGTTCGGCTTCTATCGCGACCAAGTGTCCTTTCTCGACGGCGAGGAGGAATTGCGCCTTAAGTCCCGGAGTGTTGTCGAGTACGCTGCGAAAAATATTGCCTGGGTTCAGATCGTCTGTTTTGCCTTGCCGCTCGAATTCGACCAGCATCGCATCGAGCTTTTTCCTTGCCTCTAATTCGTCCTGAAGTGTGGCCATTTCCGATCATCCTTGAGGGGCCGCAGCCGTGACGAACACCCTGTAAACACATAGCTTCTCGTCGATGGGTGTTGTCTTTCCGTGAAGCTCAACGCGCACATAGACCATCTCATTTCTGAAGATCCGGTACTCCGTACCCCCTCGTCGAGGCATATCGGTCATTTTGAATCCGGCGGCGATGAGCGGGGATTGGTAATGCTCCAGGCCAACACAAACAGGAGTCATATCATCGTAGCCTTCGCCGGCATTCCGCATATTGAGCAGGACAGCGCGGAGTCTTTTCTCAGGCGTGTTGTTAACCGAAGACAGCGAGTAGCGCCAACCTTCGGACAGCGCCCCGACGCCACGAAAAATATTGGGAGTTTCCGGGTTAAGCCCCAGATGAAGACCGGTGTGCTTCTCAACGTTCGGCCCGGACATGTCTCGGGCGTCCTTCACACTCAGAATCCAAGCCAGGATCCTGTCGTTGAGCTGCTGCGCGCTTAGCGAATCGTTGATGGCGGGCGATGCCGAGTTCGTCATGGCGGCCTTCTCCGGAACCGAAGCGGGACCCGCGGTCGTGGTGGCGCACGCACAGGCAGCGAGCATCCAGGCCAGTGGGGTCAGTCTCGTGGCTAGGAGGTGAGAGTCGAGCTTGGGCATTTACGTCTCCATGTGTGCCGCTGTTCCGTGTCCGAACTGCCAGCGCACTCGCGGGCTTATCCTGGAAGACGGGCTGCCAGGGGTCAAGGCATCGAGCTTCTGCTTTGCAGCTAATTCATCTTGAAGTGTTGCCATGCACGGTCATCCTTGAGGGGGCGCAGCCGCGACGAATACTCTGGAAACACACAGCTTCTCGTCGAGAGGTGTTGTCTTCCCGTGGAGCTCAATACGTACATGGACCTTCTTCGTTCTGAAGATCCTGTATTCCGTACCTCCCCGCCGAGGGCGCTCAGACGCTTCGAATCCCGCGGCAATGAGGGGGGATTGGTAGTGCTCCAGACCAACGCATATGCGAGTCATATCGGCGTAGCCGTCGCCGGTGCGCCTCATATTGAGCAGGACGGCATGGGGTTCCTGTCCGGGCGTGGTTTTAACCGAAGACAGCGAGTACCGCCAACCTTCAGACAGTGTTCCGACAGCGTGGAAATTGTTGGGAGTCTCGGGGGCAAGCCCCAGGTCGAGACCAATGCGCTTCTCGATGTTCGGCCCGGATAAGTCACGGGCGTCGTTCACACTCAAGATCCAGGCCAGGAGCCTGTCGTGGAGTTGTTGTGCGCTAAGGGAGTCGTTGAGGGCGGGCGATGCCGATTCCGTCATGGCGGCCTTCTCCTGAACCGAAGTGGGGCCCGCGGTCGTGGTGGCGCACGCACAGGCAGCGAGCACGCAGACCAGCGGGGCCAGTCTCGTTGCCAGGAGGTGAGAATCGAGCTTGGGCATTTACGTCTCCATGTGTGCCGCGGTTAGCGTCCGGCGCACTCGTGGCCTGATCCTGGAAGAGTGGCCGTCAAGGGTCAAGGCGTCGAGCTTTTGCCTTGCTTCCAATTCTTCCTGAAGTATTGCCATGCTTGATCATCCTGGAGGGGGCGCGGCAGAGACGAACAATCTAGAAACACATCGTTGCTCGTCGTAGCGCTTTGTCTTCCCGTGAGTTTCGACGCGTACAGAGACCTTTTTAGTACGGAAGAACCTGTATTCCGTGCCCAGCCGCTGCGGGCGCTGCGACGGTTTGAATCCGGCGGCGATGAGGGCGGACCGGTAATGCTCCAACTCGACACACACAGGCGTCATATCGGCGTAGCTCTCGCTGATGCGTCCCATGTGGAACAGAACGGAGTGAGGGCTCGGTCCGGGCACAGTCTTTACTGACGATAAGGAGTAGCGCCACCCTTCGGGCAGAGCCCCGACGCCGCGGAAACCGTTTTGGCTTTCCGAGTCAGGCCCGAGATCAAGGCCAGTGCGCTTCTCGATGTTCCGCTCGGACAGGTCGCGGGCGTCGTTCACGCTCAGAATCCAGGCCCGGATTCTGTCATGGAGTTGTTGCGCGCTAAGCGAGTCGTTGATGGCGGCTTTGCCTTGAGCTGAAGTAAGGCCCGCGGTTTTGGCGGCACACGCACAGATAGCGAACACGCAGACTAGTGACGCTAGTTTCGCCGCTAAGAGATGAGAGTCGAGCTTCGGCATTTACGTCTCCATGTATGCCGCGGTCGGCGTCCGAACTGTCGGAGCACTCGCGGCTAATCCTGGAAGAGCGAACGCCATGGGTCAAGCAGATGCGGTACCGACGATACCGAGATATGACCCGTATCTCAGGCGTGCTTGCGCTGAATGGGCTCTCAAACTGCATGACCGCAACTATGGGTATCGCATCGTGTTCGACGATGGAATCGTCGGGCGCGAACTCGCCACCGTCGACGAGCTAGTCTTCGTCAGCAAACCCTTCGATGATGTAGGGGGGCAGCCTGTTCTGTGGCCAGCTAGAAGTCGAGACGAAGATGCGCAACTTTGACTTCAACATTTCGTTCTACGAACAACTGCCCGACCGCGCTATATTGAACTTTCGCGATACCAATCGCGCCTCAGCTACGTCAGCCGCGGCAGCTACTGCAAGCCGACTGCCTCACCGTGCTGAGCTTCGAAGCCGGTCGCGCCACCAGCAAGCGCATGCAACCAGGCAGCCGGAAAGTAGCGGTAGCGAGCGTGTTGCGTAACCCGAAGCAGGGGGGGCAACTACGGCAGCGGCAAGGCGGTGGGGGTATGGCCGATGCCGGCAGGCCGGTGGCGGTGTGATGGTATGGCCGCAGTTATCTAGAGATTCCGTTAAGTCGTTAAACCGGGAGCGCGGCGCAAAAGCGATGGCCGGGCCGACGGAGCCGCTGCGACGCGCTACAAGGCGAGGGTGAAGATGTTGGCTCGACGTAAGAGGCGTAACTAGTTTTAGCGGACGATGTGTCGGGAGGGGGCTTTGACGGCTACGAAACCTGTAATGAAGATGCCTGAGCTGCCGATTTTCGCGCGGTCGATCGCCACAGGATTCCTGATGGCGGAGGTCTGGCGGGCATCCTACTACCTCGGCGCGAGCTACGCTCCGACGTTGTCAGAGGTGTCCGTCGGGGCAAAGGCCGGAGTGGTGCTCGCGGTGGCGGTTCTATGTTCAACCTATGCCATCAAACGAGGTGCATTTGTTGTCGCCGCGCGAATGGTCCGTAGCCTGCGTGTCGACCTGCTGGTTGCAGTCGGCGTTGGCATTTGGGTAAACGAGCTTACTTCCCCTTTGTTGGGTAAGGCTCACACAGCACTGAAGAGCGCGGGCCCTCATTGGGCGCCATTAGTTCTGGTTTTACTTTGCGCAATTTTGATGTCGGCGCTGGTCCAGCGGTATTTGTCGAGGTCCACAAAGGACGCCCCGCAGCTTTACTTCATTGCAGATGAAGAGGTCGGAGACAAGAGAGATGATTTGCTTGCGAGCGAGGCGCAAGCTAAGGCATTCGCGGAAACTGTCCTTGAAAGCGGTGCCCATTCCGGGCTTATATTTGGAATCGATGGTCCTTGGGGTGTCGGTAAGACAAGCTTTATCAATCTCGCTGAACGCCACTGGGAAATCGCAGAAGACAGGGTCATTGTTTGTCGATTCGAACCTCTACGGTATGCGTCCGAGTCTGACCTCGCGGAGCGCATGATTCGGGATTTGTCTGCCGCGATCCAACGAAAGGCCTTTGCCCCCGAATTTCGGCCGGCAGCGTCACGGTATTCTCGCTTGGTAAAGGGGAAGGCTGATGTGTCGTTCCTCGGCTTCAAGCTCTCTCTGGAGCCCGGGCAAGAGACCGTCGATGATCTTCTTGATGACATTGATGAGGTGCTCAAGAGGATTCGCCGCCGTGTGATCATCGTCATAGACGATTTGGATCGATTGGATGCAAGAACCATCAACAGTGTTTTGTTCGCTACGCGGCGGACATTCAAGCTTTCTCAGGCAACCTACGTTCTTTGCTATGACACCGAGATGCTTGTAGGGAGCAAAGAGGAAGACTCAAGAGCGAGAGGGTTTCTTGAGAAGTTTGTGACTGTCAAGCTGAGCTTGTTCGTCGATAGCTCCGGAATTCGGGACTTCCTACGACGGGATTGGCAACGCGAAGAGAACAAGCTTGGCTCGATCCCGTCGGACACGATGTTGAAGCTCGGCGCCATACTCAACGAACTGGCCAATATTCTCGACGGGGATTTGGCGGCGAAGTACCTGCCCCTTATCGGTGACCTGCGCAAAGTAAAGAGGTTCGTCAATGCGATGTTGCTTATGCAACTTGAGAGAAGCGACCTAGGCCGGACGGACTTCAACAAGCGCGACCTCATCAATCTAATACTCCTGCATCTGAACTACCCTGGGCTGTTCAGACGCATCTACGACGAAGAGACGGAGGGGCGGAGTGGAACTTTCTCGGTGCGTCGCGAGTACCACTCTAGTAAGTACAAAAATAACGATCAGTTCTCAAAGCTAATTACTGAGTGTCAAGGGGTCGCCGGATTTCTGCTGACACAGCTTTTCGACGTGAAGGCTTTGGGGCTCGGCGATTTTAGTGGCGTGGATGAGAAGGTCCTGGCGTCTAGAGCGTGTTTCAATCAGCGCTCCTTTAGAAATCTCGAAGGCTACCTCAAGCTAATTGTGCGATTCGCCAGGCCTGAGCCTCGGGAGACATTTGTTTTGTACCAAGAGGCCGTCGGCAAGGTTCGGAAAGGGGAATCAGTTGCCTCAATTCTATCGGCGCCCGACTTTCAGTTAAGGTTGGGTGAGCGCGCACACGATCAGTTCTGGAGAGTGCTTGTCAGTCAATCTCATGACCTCACTCGCAGTGGTGTGGAGGATGCTATCAATACACTTGTCAACTACTTGCCGCGATACTCATCGATCGAGGTTGAGGACCGGGGGTTGCGGCCGAGGTCGATCTACTCCCTGCTGCGACTCCTGGACCGCGTCGGATCAGGAAGTACATCTGGTCGGCTCCTTTCAAATTCCGGAGATAATATCTTAGAGATCGCATGGCGAATCTTCGGTGAAGGCCCCTACCAGAGCAAGGGTTTACTTCAATGCCTCACCGCCAGTGATCGAGGTGTTTTAGGCTGGAACGATCTAATGCTGTTTAGGCTACAGTGCTCCGCAGATCGCCAGGGGCAATTGCACAATTTGCATTCGGCCCTCATCCGCCATCAGGATGTAAGCGCACCTACAACCGGCTTGGTTAGTAGGCTCGCTTTGATCGGGATGAGAAGGCTGTCTCAGGATATCTTCGCGCTCTTCAAGCGTATCTATATTGACCCGCAGCGAAATTTTTTTTCCGAAGTAGATGTTGTCCCGGATGAAGCGCTCCTCGGCGAAGCGTTACCTCAGATCGCTTCGCATATTTCAAGACAGAGTCTGTCCGAGCCGGATTCTCCTTCGCTTTTCCAAATGACTTCCTCAGCACGATCTATTGTTAAATCCTTCGTGATCTACCAACTAAGCAATTCGCTGCCTCCAGATGGTTCAGGCGTTGGCTGCGGGTATTACGATGAATCGGGGGATGCCGATGGCGCCGGCATAGCAAGGCTAATGAATGAATACGCGTTTGGTGTCTGCTTTAATCCGGCTGTTGAAGAGGGCAATATCTTTCATTTTCTTGATCACTGCTTGTCGCACTTGACTAACCCCTTTTTTTCGGGGAGTAATGAGGATGGCTATTTTGCATCCAAGACTGGAATTATCGGGGGTTTTGACGCCAGGGATATAGGGCTGTACTGGGTCAAGTATCGAGAGCTTATCCGTCAGAAGGTCTTGCGCGGAGATAATCGGTATGTAGTGACGGGGAATTACACCGCCTCATATCGCGACGATCTGGCTGGGGTCTTCACCGTGCTCGATGCATTGGCCGACGAAGCAATTGCGGAAGAGACGCAGCCCGAGGAGCCGGCCTAGTGCGTCATGTTGTTTCGACTTCTCCACTTTGATTTGATCACTACGCCGTTTGCTTGCGAATGGCCTATCCACTCGGTATGTGGCGTAAGACAGTCAGCTCGTTGATTGTCTGGATTTTCGGCGAGCGCCAGCGTCAGACATCTGTTGGATGTAGGCTTTGGGTCGGAAACAGGCATTGCCGCCATATTCCTCTGCGTAAAAACGCCTTCGGAACATATATGTGGTCTGGCGATAAACACAGACATGTCTGATTGACAACCGGTAGCGGGCTCTGCAAAGTCCCAGCCAAGGAGCGTCGAAACTCCCAAACACACAGCGGTGCCCGCCTTCGTTAATGGTGGGTTTTTCATGCCTGCCGTTTGGGCATGCCGACGCGTTGCCTGCGTCGGGAGGGCGGCTAATACAACACCCGCAAGGGGAATACGCCCGCCGTCTGTGTGCGGTTTCGAACCTCCCGACATCCCGCCGGTTGCATGCTGCACCGCGCGGGTTCCTCGCCAAGGACAGGAGTACCGCGTATGCCCCGCAAGCCCGAGCTCACGCCCCCGCAGGAAGGGGTGGTCATGCCCGTTGATGCGTTCGAAGCGCTTTCCGCTTTTCAGCAGGAGTTGCACGGGATCGTGCGGACTCTGCAGCCTGAGGTGTTGGTCGAGATTGGTTACCCCGCTGGGCAGAATCACCGGTTGTTGCGGGAGGTGTTTCAGGCGCTGGCGCGGCGGTTGGACCCGGTGATGGCGGCTTGTGTTTCGGCGGCCGCGGGGGAGGGGGGCGTCGGGGCGGCGTCGGCGGGGAGTCTGCACTGAGGTGGGTTGGCCGGGTCTATGGTTAAGGAAACGGCTAAGGCGAAGGCAAAGGCAAATCCCCCCCGGCCCCCCTTTTTCAAAGGGGGGAGGGCTGGGGTGGGTATTTCTAGGTTTGTATTTCCTGTTGCGGTTGAGCTGGCTCCCGCTCGGGGGAGAAGGGAGGCGCCAGTCTCCCGCCAGCGAGAGAAGGCAAGAGCCATCTCCGCAAGCGGGAGAAGCGGCCGCTCAACGATCCGGCTTGAACTCCACCGGCACGATCACCACCGCGGCCACTGCTTTGCCTTTGCGCACCGCGGGGGCGAAGCGCCAGGTGCGCACGGTGCGGACGGCGGCGCGGTCGAGTTCGCGGTTGCTGCTGCGTTTGCTGACGTCGACTTTGAGTGGGCGCCCATCGGCCGAGACTTGCACGCGCAGGGTCACCAGGCCGCCTTCGCCGCGGCGCAGTGCGTCGATGGGGTAAGGCGGTTTCGGGCTGCGGCCGGGCAAGGGACGCGGTTTGGCGTTGGGCGCCAGGGCGCCGGTGTTGCCGCGCGGGCGCGCGGGGGCGGGACGCATCGCCTCGGCAGCTTGCAGTTGCCGTGCATCGCGCACCGCCGATTCGATGCCGGCCGCGGTGTGCTTGCCGATCGCGACCGGGTCGAGCGCGGGCTCAGGCTCTTTGGGCAGGTAGGCCGGGCGGTCCAATCCCGGTGTGCCTTCGATCGTGCGTTTCGGCGCCACGCTCTGGATTTGTCGATAGCCGAACGAGACCACGGCCAACACGCCGACCACGATCGCCACCGAGATCGCCAGCGCGATCATCAAAATCCACGAGCCTTGCGGCGCCATGTCGCGGGCGAAGCGCGGCATCGGCGCCACCGGTGGGAACGGCTGGCTGATCGCCGGCGGGGTCACCGCGGTCAGCGACAACGGCACCGCGTGGTTCGGATCCATGTGCAGGACGCTGATGCGGCCTTGGTTGAGTGCCTGTGCGACTTCGGCGCTGGCGCCAAGGTGGTCGGCAATTTCGTCCAGGCCGACGGTCGGCTGCGCACCGCGGCGTTCGCCCTTGGCCGTGGCGAAACGCCAGCGGTTGTATTCGGCCCAGATCAGCAGCATCGCCACCACGACCGCCGCCGTCGCTGGCAGCACCAGCATCAGGAACGGGTCGACGCCGTGCTCGCGCAGATACAGTTCGGAGGCGGTGCGGCGGATGCCGAGCAGCCACATCACCAAGGTCGCCACCGGTATCCACAGATACAGATAGGCCAGCCAGAAGGCGCCGGTGACCACGCCCCACAAGGTGCGCGGCCAGGCGTCCTGGGCGCCGGGTTTCTGGATCAGGCGCGAGTCGTGCTTGTGCGCGGCGCGCTTGCGTGCCGTGCGATGCGAGTCGGCGTGTTTCGGCGCCGCCGGAGAGAGGTGGGTGTTCATCGAATCCCCCGGTCCGGGCTGACCCAGGTGGCGCGCGTGCCGCGGCGTTTCGACAAGGCCTTGGGCAGCGCGGCGACGGTGGTGGTGAAGCTGAGCAGCCAGTACGCCATCGGGTACCAGATCATCCAGTAGTAGTTGCGCCCGACCCCGGTCTCGTACTGGCGGTCGATGACGATGCTGGCGGCGAACTGCAGCAGGCAGATCAGGGCAAGGATGACGCCGTGCCACGACGGCAGCAGCGTGGTCACGCGCAATTGTTCGGGCAGATCGACGAGCAGGCCCAGCGCCCACAGGCCGATGATGAAGGCCATGATGTGGGCCCAGGCCAGGCTCAACACGTACTCGCCGAGCACCGCCCACATCCGCCGGCGGCGCCACGAGAGCAGGTCGCGGCCATGCCGGATCAACACTTCCACGCCGCCCTGGGCCCAGCGCAGGCGCTGTTTCCACAGGCCGCCGAGGGTCTCGGGCATGAGGATGAAGCACATCGCATTGGGTTCGTAGCGGATGTCCCAGTGGTCCATCTGCAAACGCCAGCTGATGTCGATGTCTTCGGTGACCATGCTGTCGGACCAGTAGCCGATCCGATGCAGGGCGCTGCGCTTGAAGGCGCAGATCACCCCCGAGACGGTGAAGATGCGGCCGTAGACGCGCTGGGCGCGCTTGATCATGCCGATGATCGAAGAGAACTCGCCCACCTGCAGGCGGCCGAGCAGGGTCGAGCGGTTGCGGATGCGCGGGTTGCCGGTGACCGCGCCGACGCGCGCGCCCGAGCACAGGTGCCAGATCATCCAGTGCATCGCGTATTCGTCGAGCAGGGCGTCGCCGTCGATGCAGACCAGGTAGTCCGAACGCGCCGCCAGGGCGCCCATGCGCATGGCGTTGGCCTTGCCCAGGTTGCGGTCCAGGTGCACCACGCGCAATTGCGGGTGCGCGGCAGCGAGGCGGTTGA
The DNA here is from genome assembly GCF_052045105.1 of Lysobacter sp. 22409. Taxonomy (NCBI): domain Bacteria; kingdom Pseudomonadati; phylum Pseudomonadota; class Gammaproteobacteria; order Lysobacterales; family Lysobacteraceae; genus Lysobacter; species Lysobacter sp. 22409. The sequence goes on from NZ_JBQEOE010000005.1 coordinate 161,735, forward strand.
GCTTGTCGCCGGTGTCGTCGCGGCTGCCGTCGTTGATCGCGATCACTTCGAACTGCGGGTAGCGTTGGGCCAGGGCCGCGGCGATGGTTTCGTGGACGTGGTCGCCTTCGTTGTGACAGGGGATCAGGATCGAGGCGAACGGCGCGTTCTCCAGCGGCGGCGGATCGGTGCGCACTCGCGCTTTCCGTTCGCGGCGGAAGTAGTAGTACAGCCCGCCGGAGATCCAGAAGAACGACATCACGATCGGATAGAAGAACGCGAACTGGAACAGCGCGGTGAGCAGCGGATTAGTGACCTGGCTCATGTTGGGCTCGATGGCAGCGCGTACAGGCTGGCCGGATGTCGATAGGCGGCGATTGGCGGTCGGGGCGGCGCTCAGCGCTCGATGTAGGGGAAGCCGCGCGCGGACATGATTTCGCGTGCATCCCGGGTCGAGGGTTGGTCGTCGATGAAGTTGTCGGGGTACCAGGCCAGGTGGCGTGCGCCGCCGGCCTGCAAGCGGTGGGCCATCGCCTTCAGGCGCGCGGCCGGGATCGGCCGCTGGTTGCGCCAGTCGACGGTCTGCAACTCGAAGATCGTGTGCGACAGGCCGCGCGGCGAACGTTTCACGTCGGCCAGCAGTTGGTCCATCCACGCCTGCGGATCGCGGCTCTTTTCCATCCACGGCATCGCCATCACCGCGGTGTAGTCGTAGGCCTGGTTGAAGGCGGCCAGGTTCTGCGCGAACCAGGCTTCGCTGCGCGGCTCCAGCACCGGCGCGGCGAACAGGTTGCGCACGGTGATCAGCTTGGGACGCCATTTGCCGGCGGCGCGCGCCAGTTCGCGGGTGAAGTCGATCAGCGCCTGGGTGCGCGCGGCCGGGTCGGCCGGCGCCTGGCCGCGCAACTCGTCGTCGCGCAGCAGCGCGTCGTCGTGGAACAGCAGACCTTCGGTGTAGCCGCTCACCGCGAGGTCTTCGTAGATATCGGCAACGATGCGTCGGGTCTGCGGCTCGAACGGGTTGAGGCGGAAGGTTTCTTTCGGGTTGCTGGCCTGGATCTTCAGGCGTTGGTTCAAGGCCGCATCGGGCAGCTCGAAGCCGAGCACCGGCAGCCAGGCGAACACTTTGACGTTCGCGCGGGTTTTGAGCTGCCAGGCGACGCGGTTGTAGAGGTCGGCGCGCATCGGCAAATGCCGGTTCGGGAAGTACAGCGCATCGGCCGAGCCGTTGCCGTCGGGGTCGGCGAAGGCCTGCAGGAAGACGTGGCTCGGGCCGACTTGCTTGACCCGTTCGATCAGCTTGTCCAGGTTGCGCGCCTGCTGCGCCGGGTCGGCGTCGTAGACGTAATCCAGGTCGACCTGCAGCGCGCGCAGGCCGTCGAGTGCTTCGTCGTGGCGCAACTCATAGGCCAGGTCGTTGACGGTGGGGTTGTTGAACACCAGCAGGCGCGCCAGCCCGTGCAGGTCGGCGCCGATCTTCTGATGGCGGCCTTCCAGGTCGAAGGTGACCGCCATGCCGAGTTCGTCGGCGATCGCGTTGGTCTGGCTGTTGTAGGCCGCGTACGGCCAGATCACCGACTTCGGGCCGACGCCGAGTTCGCGCTTGATCTCGGCGGCGCTGTCGCCCAGGTCCTTGCGGATGCGCGCCAGGTATTCGGTTTCGCTTTCGTAGCGCTGGGCCTTCTCGTCCCAGGCGCGGGTGATCGCCGCGGGCATGCTGTTGCCCTGCGGGTTGGAGGTCACGCCGCGGTGCAGGGCATGGCTGTGCGAGGCCACTTCGATCAGGCCCGAGGCCTGCATCTCGCGCAATTGCTCCCAGGTGACGAAATCGTCGTGGGTGAACATGCGCGGGCCGTAATCGACTTTCTGATCGCGCGGCAGGTCCACCCAGGAGGTGACCACCGCCATCAGCGCCGGGTAGTTGTAGGCGCGCAGCAGCGGAAAGACGTGGGTGTAGATGCTGCGCAGGCCGTCGTCGAAGGTCAGCAGCACCGCCTTGGGCGGCAGCGGCTTGCCGCCGCGCGAGGCGGCGATGACCTCGCTCAGTGCGACCGGGTGGTAGCCGTGGCCGGACAACCAGTCCAGGTGCGCGGCGAAGTTCTGCGTGCTGACGGCGTAGGCATCGGGATCGCCTTTGCGCGCCACTTCGTCGCGCACGTCGTGATAGCTCAGCACCAACAGTTCGTTGGCGCCGGCCGCGAGCGGGGCCAGCGCGGCCACGGCCAGCACGGCGAACGCGAGCGCCCGGTGGATCAACCCGCGCAGGGGGGCAGCAAGCGGCGCAGCGAAATACAGCATGTTCATTCCTCACCCCAGCGGAAGCTCAGATCGAAGGCGACGCGGTCTTCGCGCACGCCGTCGTAGACCGGACGCGACCAGTTGAGGCCGTAGTTGAGAGTGCGGCCGGTGCCGAACCGCCATTCGTGTTCGTAACGCAGTTGCGGCACCCAGGCGCTGCCGTAGCCCTGCTGCCAGTACGGCCCGGCGGTGGCGGTGAGGCGCTGCAGGAAGTGGCGGGTGTAACGGCGCCAGGTCATGTGATCCAGGCGCACGCCGAGATTCAGCGAAGCGTCGCGGCTGGGGTTGAAATAGGGCACCTCGGCGTCGCGGCGACTGGCGCGGCTGGCCGACAGATCGGCCAAGCCGGCGACCTGGAGATGCGGGCTGGTGTACAGGCGCTGATCCAGGTTCAGCGCGACGGCGCTGCGGCGGTTGTCGTCGCTGTAGCGCAGTTGCTGCGCGCTCGCGCCGAGCGAAGTGCGCTCGCTCGGCGTCCAGCGCAGGCCCAGGCTCAAGGCATCGGCATCGATGCCGGCGCCGCGCGCCTGCAACGAAGCGTCCGGGGTTTGCCGATACCAGGACGCATTGGCGCGCCAGGCATCGTTGAGGCGCCAACCGGCATCGAGGTAATAACCGGTGCGGTCGCCGCGATCGAGCCAGCGGTCGTTGGCGCGGTCGACGCCGAAGCCCAGGCTCAGGCGGTCGTAGGCATACAGCGCGCCGATGCCGGCGCGGCGATCGTGGACGCGGTCGCCGGGGTAATCGGCCCAGGCATCCTGCGCGTGCGCGGTGAGGCGCCAGCGGTCGTTGATCAGCGGGCTGCGCACCTCGAGGCGGTGCACGGCATCGCGGGTGCCGAGCGGCGAGGCGGTGGCGCCGCCGCCGCGCGCATCGCTGCGGCCGCTGGCGGTGCTGAACAACCATTGCCAGCCCAGGCGGCTGTCCCAGGACTCGCTCATCTGCCGCACTTGCACGTCGCGCGGGCGGTTGGCGATCAATTCGTCGTGGATCGGCCGCGCCAGGTCGACGCGGGCGTGCTCGAGATAGGCGCCGACCTGGCCGACGCGCGCGCCGACGCCGGTCGGTTCCAGCGTGCTCGCCATCTGGAAGCGTTGCAGCGCGCGATCGGTCCAGCCGCGTTTTTGATAAGCGACGCCGAGATTGGTCTGCACGCCGGGGTTGTCCGGCCCGATCGCCGCCATCGCTTCGAGTCGCTGCTGCGCGCCGACGGTGTCTTCGCCGTACAGGCGGATCATGGTCTGGGTGCTGTCGGCGTCGTAATGGCGCCAGTTTTCGACGCTCTGCTTGGCGCCGTTGACGCGCACCCAGGCCGGTTCGGCGGCCTTGATCTTGTCGAGTTGGGCCAGGGCGTCGTCGAAACGCTCGCCTTCCGAATAGGCGTAGGCCAACTGCAGCTGCGAGTCGTGGTCCTCGGGCCATTCGCGCACGACGCGTTCGAGCACGGTCGCGGCTTCTTCGGGGCGTTTGTCGGCCAGCAGGGACGCGCCGACCTTGGACAAGGCATACATCGGTATCTCGACGCCCTCGGCCTGCAACGCGCGGTAGCGTTCGACCACCTCGGCGTGGCGTTCCAGATGGTTGAGCAGCATCAACTCGTCGAAACGCGTGCGTAGGTCGGCCTGGCGTTGCTCCGGCGTCTGGGTGGCGCGGTACTGCTCGAAGGCGTCGCGCGCGCTGCGCATTTCATCGAGGCGGGTGGCTTCGTCTTCGGGGTAGAGGCTGCCCCAGACCGCAAGGCGAGCGAGGCGGCCGGAGTCCAGGCGCTTGCGTTCGGCGGTATCGAACAGGTCGGGGCGGGCTTGGTACAAGGTCCAGGCGCGATGCGCGCTGCCCAGGTCGGCCAGGGTCAGTACTTGCAGGCGATACAGGCGGTCGTCGCCGGGCGTTGCCGCTTGCGCACTTTCGATGCGGGACAGCGCAGCGAGCCATTGCCGGTCGGCGCGCAGGCGCTCGATCTCCGGCATCGCATTCGTTGCGGTCGTTTGACGCTCCGCAGCAAAAACTGACGTCAGGGGGCAGATTGCGCTCGCGGTCGCCAAGGCGATTGAGAGAGCAAGTCGGTGCGGAGTCGGCATGAGCGACAGGGTCCGTAAGGCAGGGGGGTGCAGATGCGATTTATTCCAAGATAAAAATGTGATGCAAATCACATTTACAGGGAGGGTGGTGCAAAAGGTGTGCCAAGGGGCCCCGTCCGCTGCTTGAACGATGCTGGAAGTGCTTGTCTGGATTGGATTTTTTGCTCCCAAGACGCTGCCGAGGATGCTGCGGCGCGGTTTGACAAGCTCGATTTAGATCGATTTAAATCGAGAAAGCAGGGGCCTGTGCCGGTCGGCACAGTGCGAATCGGAGGCAGTCGCCGTCCGGGCAATGGGAGCGGGAATGTCGGCAACGTGGAGAGCGCGCCGCGATGGCGCACGGGCAGCGGCGAAGCACACCTTGGCGCTGGCCTTGGCCGGGGCACTGATGCCGACGGCGATGGCCGGGCCCGCGCGCAGCTTCTGGACCTCGTTCGAGGCCGGTGAGCCGGCCGCGGCCGAATCCACGGGCGGACCTGCGGCCACCGGGGCGGTGCCGCGCCTGAGTGCCGACGGCGGCCCGCCCGAGGCCGCCGCCCTGACCGCCAAGCCCGGCATGGGCTTCAGCGGTGTGCGCTCGCTGCGTTACCAGGGCGTGGGCAGCGGCGCCGCGCAAAGCGTGCAGGCCTTCGAGGTCGACATCGCCGTCGCCAAGGACACGCAGCTGTCGTATCGCCTGTTCCCGCTGTCGAGCGCGCACATCGCCGGCCAGCCGGCACCGTCGAAACTCGATGCGCTGCGCAACGGTTCGACCTATGTCGCCATCGACCTGGTGTTCGACGACGGCAGCCGTCTGTCGCAACGCAAGCCGCTCGATCTGTACGGCAATGCCTTGACCGCGCGCGAGCAGGGCATGGCGCGGTTGCTCTATCCCGACCAGTGGAACGCGGTCAGCAGCCGCATCGGCGAGGTCGCGGCCGGTCGCCGCGTGCGCAAGATCCTGCTGGTCCACGACGGCGACACGGCGTTGCCGTACCAGGGCTATCTGGACGACCTGCGCATCGCCCCGGCGCCCGCGCTCGCCAAGGGCAAGCGCGCGGCGCTGCGCCCGAGCGACTACGTCGACACGCGCCGCGGCAGCAATTCCAACAGCCGCTTCTCGCGCGGCAACACCTTTCCCGCGGTCGCGCTGCCGCACGGCTTCAACTTCTGGACCCCGACCACGAACGCCGGTTCGCACTGGATCTACCAGTACCAGGAGCGCAACGGCGACGACAACCGCCCGCGCATCGAAGCCTTCGCGCTGTCGCACGAGCCGAGCCCGTGGATGGGCGACCGCCAGACCTTCCACGTGATGCCGGCGATCGGCGAGGGCCGGCCCGAGTTCGACCGCAGCAAGCGCGCGCTGAGTTTCGGCCACGACGAGGAAACCGCGCGCGCCGATTACTACCGGGTGCGCTTCGACAACGGCCTGGTCGCCGAGATGACCCCGACCGACCATGCCGCGGTGATGCGCTTCACCTTCCCGGCCGAGCCCGGCGAGACCCGCGCGCAGTTGCTGTTCGACCACCGCGACGAGCACGGCGACATCCGCCTGGACCGCGACGGCCGCGCGCTCAGCGGCTGGAGCGAGAGCATGAGCAAGCTCTCGACCGGCGCCTCGCGTCTGTTCTTCTACGCCCGGTTCGACCGCCCGATCCGCGACGGCGCCCGGCTCGACCGCGACAAGGCCGGGCGCGACCGCGTCTCGGCCTGGTACGGCTTCGACCTGAGCGGCGATCCCACCCGCCAGGTGACGATGCGCATCGCCACCTCGCTGATCAGCGTCGAACAGGCGCAGCGCAACCTGGAGCTGGAAATCGGCGCCGACGAAGGCTTCGACGCGGTGCGCGAACGCGCCCGCGCCGCCTGGGACGCCAAGCTCGGCATCGTCCGCGCCGAGGGCGCGCCGGCGCACGAGCAAGCGGTGCTGTACTCCAATCTCTATCGTTTGTTTCTTTACCCCAACAGCGGCTACGAGAACACCGGCACCGCCGAGCGGCCGTTGTACAAATACGCGAGCCCGTTCTCGGCACCGACCGGCAAGGCCAGCGCCGGCGCCACCGGCGCGGCCGTCGTCGACGGCAAGGTCTACGTCAACAACGGCTTCTGGGACACCTACCGCACCAGTTGGCCGGCCTATGTATTGCTGACGCCGACGCATGCAGGCGAGATGATCGACGGCTTCGTCCAGCAGTATCGCGACGGCGGCTGGATCGCGCGCTGGTCCTCGCCGGGCTATGCCGACCTGATGGTCGGCACCAGTTCCGACGTGGCCTTCGCCGATGCCTGGCTCAAGGGCGTGCGCAATTTCGACGTGCGCTCGTTCTATCAGTCGGCGCTCCGCAACGCCTCCAGCGTCAGCAGCGTGCCGGGCGCGGGCCGCAAGGGCATCGAGCGGGCGATCTTCACCGGCTACACCGACACCACGGTCGGCGAAGGCCTGTCGTGGTCGATGGACGGCTACATCAACGATTTCGCCATCGGCCGCCTGGCCGGCGCGCTGGCGCAGCAGGCCGGCGCCGACGATCCCTACCAGGGCAGCTATCGCGACGATGCCGCGTACTACCGCAATCGCGCGCTCGGCTACGCCAACCTGTTCCATCCGCAACTGGGCTTCTTCGTCGGCCGCCATCGCGACGGCCGCTGGCGCTACACCGCGACCGAGTTCGACCCGACCCGCTGGGGCGGCGACTACACCGAGACCAATGCCTGGAACATGGCCTTCCACGCGCCGCAGGACGGCGCCGGCCTGGCCGCCTTGCACGGCGGACGCACCGCCTTGGGCAACAAGCTCGATCTGTTCTTCGCCACGCCGGGCACCTTCGAGGTCGGCAGCTACGGCGGCGTCATCCACGAAATGCTCGAAGCGCGCGACGTGCGCATGGGCCAGTACGGCCACAGCAACCAGCCTTCGCACCACATTCCCTATATGTATGCCGCCGCCGGCCAACCCTGGCGTATCCAGGAGAAAGTGCGCGACATCCTCGACCGCCTCTACGTCGGCGGCGAGATCGGCCAGGGCTATGCCGGCGACGAGGACAACGGCGAAATGTCGGCGTGGTGGTTGTTCAGCGCCGCCGGTTTCTATCCGCTGCGCATGGGCTCGCCCGAGTACGTGATCGGCGCGCCGCGCTTCGAGCGCATGAGCATCCGCCTGGAAAACGGCCGCGAACTGCAGATCAACGCGCCGAAGGTCAGCGCGCGCAATCGCTACGTGCAATCGCTGCGCGTCAACGGCGAAGCCTGGGACCGCTTGACCCTGCCGCATGAATTATTGGCGCAAGGCGCGGTGCTGGATTTCCGCATGGGGCCGTCGCCGTCGAACTGGGCGAGCAGCGCGCAGGCCTTGCCGGAATCGCTGAGCGCCGACGGCGAGACACCCAAGCCGCTGCGCGACCTGGGGCGGCGCGACAATGCGACGGTCGCCGGTGTCGCGGCCAAGCAAGCAGCGGCTTTGTTCGACGACGACGCGACCACTTCGACGCGCTTGAGCGGGCCGATGCCGCTGCTGAGCTGGAACTTCAAGACGCCGGCGACGGTACGCTTGTACACCCTGACCTCGGCGGCGCGACGCGGCGATCCGCAGGCCTGGGCCTTGCAGGGTTCCAACGACGGCGCGCAATGGACCACGCTCGACGAACGCAGCGGGCAGGTCTTCGCCTGGCGCAAGCAGACGCGCGCGTTCGCCATCGCCGAGGCCGCCGCGTACTCGCGTTATCGCTTGCGTCTGCTCGCCGACGGCGCCGGGCAGGGCGGCATCGAGCTGGCCGAAGTGGAGTTGCTCGGCGAGGCGAAGTAGGGCCGGCGTTGCCGGCTGCTTCAGCGCGCCCGCGCCGCGACAACGTCGAATACGTTGTGCGGCGGTCGCTGCGACGGTAATACCACAGCGCGTTCCGACAACGCGTTCAGACAGTTCAGGCCGCAGCGCAAGCGTGCGGCTACGCCGCAGTCGTCATGCGCCATCGCTCGGTGCAGGCCGTTTTCGTCGTGCACCGTCGGTCGGCGCGCGCCACGTTAATCTGTCGGCGCTCCCATTGGCGCTGTGACGCGCTGTGCGCTTTAACGGAAACCTCATGCGTTCGCCTCGAACGCAGCGGTCCGATCGCGCGAATCGTTCCCGTTATGTCCCGATATCGCCCCGTGTTCTTCCTCGGAACGCGCGTCGAGGAGGGCTAAGTTCGGCGATGCAGTGCGATCGACCCATCCACGCGGAATGATTCCGCAACGAGGCTCATATGGAACTCATGGGACGTACCGGCTCCAGGCTGCGGCATCACGCCGCGGTGCTGGCAACGGGCTTGATGCTCGCAGCACCCTGGGCGCAAGCCCAGAACTTCGAAACTCACTACGGCAACCAACCTTGGCGCGACGGCGGCGAGGACGTCAAGGCGGTGAACTATTGTCCGGGCCGCGGCTCGGTCACCGTCGGCACGCGTCGTTCCAGCGACGGCAATACCCAGGTGTTGGTGACCCGCGCCAACGACCTCGGCGTCACCGACGACAGCAGCATCAACACCTGGCAGCAGGCCTACATGATCGCCGGCAGCAAACGCTCCGACGCTTACGGCATCGTCGAGTTGAGCGGCGAACGCGGTTTCGCCGTGACCGGCGCGGTGCAGCTCGGCGAAGGCAGTTTCATCTACGTGCTGCAGATCGACTGCCGCGGGCGGCAGATCTGGACCACGTTGCTGGACAACGTCGCTACCAGTCACCGCGCGACCGGTTACGACCTGATCGAAACCGGATCGGTGATGCCGAGCAAGGCGCCGGCGCAGGGCGACCTGGTGGTGGTCGGCGAGGAAAACGACAAGGACGGCCGCACCCTCGGCCGCATCGCACGCCTGGATGCGGTCGGCAACGTGTTGTGGGATCACCGCTACGACGGCAGCGGCGATTGGCCGGGACTGCGCTTCCGCGCCGTCACCGAAAACCTCGCCAGCAGCGGCGGCTTCACCGACATCGTCGTTGCCGGCACCGCACTGACCACCGATGCCAAACGCGGCGGCCTGATGTTCCGCACCGACGCCAACGGCGGGCCGGTGTGCAGCAGCGTGTTGATCGACGGCCAGGACCATCGCGACTTCCATGGCCTGACCGCACTGTTGAACGCGAACTACACCGGCGAAACGGTCTCGGTAGGCGCATCGACCGGGCTCGACGAGGGCAGCGCCTCGCAGGCCTATCTGGCTCGTTACGCGCGTTACAGTTGCAGACCGCTGGTGCAGGCGAGCTGGGTGGATCGCGATAAGGCCAGCTTCACCGCCTTCGATGTGGTCGAAGCGCGCGGCCTCGACGGTCGCGAGGGCGCGGTCGCGGTGGTCGGCACCATCGCCGGCACCCAGGGCTTTTTGTTCGCGGCCAATACCAGCGATCTGCTGCGTTACGGCGGCCTGTCGCCGCGCCGCTTCGGCGACAAGTTCCGCGAAAGCCTGTACGCGATCGACCGCAAGAGCGACCGCTTCATCCTCGCCGGCAACACCTTCAGCGACTGGCAGGGCGTAGGCGATATCCAGGACTTCTACTTCGTCCAGGTCGACCCCGGCCTCAACACCGGTTGCGCCGATCTGTGGGACCCCGGTGCGTTCCGGCCGCAACTGCCGTACAAGGAGTTCCTGCCGCACCTGGAACGCATTCCCAAGTTCCAGCGCGTCGACACGCCGAGCGTGGAGGCGAAGGACTGGGGCTACGTCTGCGCGGTCGATCCGCCGGAAGGCTGCCCGGGCCTGATCAACAACGGCATCATCCAGCTCGGCGTGGCGCCGACCGGTTATCTCAACATCGAGTGCCCGAACATCGACCTGTCGAGCGGCCGCTACGGCACCCGCCTGGTCGGCCTGCGCTACATGCCGACCAACGGTGAAGCCTCGGCACCGGGCGCGCCCTGCGAAGGCTGGGGCGTGGCCAATGCCGATCCGGCCGCACTGGTGACCGGCCGGACCTCGCGTTGCGCCGGCACCAGCAACGTCACGTTGGTCAGCTTCACTCCGACCACGAGCATGGCGACGTCGGTGGTCACGGTGGGCAGCACGTTCCGGGTGACCCATCAGTACACGCCGATCGCGGCGACGAGCTTCCTGTACCGCGTCGACGTCAAGATCGAAAACATCGGCCGCACCACGGTCAAGGATCTGCGTTACACCCGTGGCATCGACTACGACGTGCCGCCGAACACGTTCTCGGAGTACATCACCCTGGCCGGGGCCTCGCCGTTCCTGCTGGCCTGGAACAACAACGGCTTCAACTCGCTCGACCCGCTTGCGGCCAACTCCGGCTTGTCCGGGCCGATGACCGATAACGGCCCCGGCGACCTCGGGGCGCACATGGACTTCCGCTTCGGTTCGCTCGCACCGGGCGCGGCGCGCAGCTTCGTCACCTACTACGGTGCGGCGCCGACCCAGACCGCGGCGCTCAATGCGCTGTCGATCGTCGGTGCGGGGCTGTATTCGCTGGGCCAGACCAATTGGGACGGCATCGGCGGCGCCGGCAACACCAGCCCGAACCCGGGCACCGCAGGCGCGATCAACGGCGTGCCGGCGACCTTCATGTACGGCTTGAAGACGAACTGAACGTCGAAAGCGACAAAGGCGTCAAGCTCCGGGGGCCGTCGGCCCCCGGAGCGTTTGCAAGACCGGTGCGCGCGCAAGCCGCAGACGCAGGTGCACGACACCGGCCAGCAAGGACAGCGCGATCAGCGCCATCAGCCACTGCGTCGTTGCGGCGAAGCGCAGGCGTTCGAGCAAGAGACCGGTCAACAAGGTCGCCAGCGGCATCGCGCCCATGGTCGCGGCCGAAAACCAGGTCATCTCGCGGCCCATGTGCTGCGCGGCGACGCTGCGTTGCAGCCACGACAAGGACTGGATGCCGTAGAAATTGGAGGCGCCGGCGAGCAGGCAGAAGGCAGCCAACACCGTCGCCAGGCTGGCGTTCCAGGCCAGCAGGCCGTAGGCAAGCGCGGCGACCGCCCAACACGCCAGCAACTTGACGATCACTCCGGCCAAGTCGTTCGAGGCGCGGCCGGCGAAGGCCGCCGCCGCGGTGATGCCGGCGAACTGGGCGACATAGACCAGGAAGTAGCGGGTGTCGCCGTGTTCGACCAGCAACACCGGCAGCAGGATCTGCACCGGCCCGAACACCAGCACCGTGCTGACCAACAGATACAGGTAATAGCTGCGCGGGATGATCGCGAGCGACGATGCAGGCGGCGATCCTGCAATGTCATTAGAGGGCGCGTCGGCCGCGCTTTCTTGCGCCGGCCGTCGCACCGGCCCGCGCCGGCGCACCGCCGCGAGCAGCCACAGCGAGGCGGCGACGCTGAGCGCGTCGATCCAGAACGCGATGGCCAGGCCGTGACTGTCGCTGGAGGCCAGGATCAGACTGCCGGCGAGCATCGGCAGCAGCATCATCGCCAGGCTGGAGGCCACCGCGAACAAGGCATTGCCGGCCGGCAGCAGGCCCTTGCGGATGTACAGGCCGAAACTCGCGCGCCCGGCCGGATACGCAACCGCCCAGACCAGGCCGCCGAACAAGGCCAGTGCGTAGATGATCTCGATGGTCATCAGGCCGAACCAGGTCAGCAGGCCCATGCTGGCGTTGATCGCGACGTAGAGCGCGCGGCAGATCCACAACACCCGGATCGGGTTGGCGCGGTCGAGGAAACCGCCGAAGAAGAACAGGAACAACACGCTGGGCAAGGCTTCGATGGCGGCGGTCAGGCCGAGATCGAAGGCGCTGCCGGTGAGGCGCATCACCAGAAACGGCAGCGCGATCAGGGTGAAGCTGGCGCCGAAGGTGGTGATCAGGTTGTCGAGCAGCAGCCAGCCGAAACGCGGCTCGCGCCGGCCGATGCGCCACAGCCGCGCCGCTGTGGCGAAGCGGCTGCGCAGGCGAGGCGGTACCGGGGCGGGGCGCTCGCTCACGGCGGTCGCAGGCGACGGCGCGGCGAGCCGCCGCTCAGGGCTTGGTCGCGCCGGCGTTCGGCGTGCGGGCGCGGCGCAGGAAGAACAACTCGTCCTGGCGTTCGACCGCCAGGCCGTAAGCGCTGGCGATGGCGCGCAGCTTGCCGGCATCGAGCTGCCAGACCGGTTCGACGTCGTCGACACCGACGTCCAGGGTCCACTGCATGCCGAGCCAGTGGGTCAGGATGAACCCGTCGGGCCGCAGCAGGCTCACCAGAGTCTCGAAATAGCGTTCGAGGTGGCGCTGGCAGCAGGCGAAGCTGGCGAGGTTATTGTCGAGGATGCAATCGAAACTGGCCGGCTCGAACTGGCGGGCGAAGTCGTCGCTGTGTTTGTTGAGCAGATGCACCGAGTACTGCGGTAGCCCGAGCGCGTTGCCGTGCTGCCATTCGTTGTGGGCCACCGTCACCGAGACGATGCCGCGCACCTTGCCGGCGAGCAGGCGCGCCACCGACGAGTTGCCGGTGCCGACGTGCAGGATGTCGCGCTCGCGCAGGTCGGCGGCGGCCAGCCAGCGGTTGATCGCGGCCTGGTCTTCGGTCGGTTCGCAGGCGGAATAGTCGAGCAGCGGCCAGGTGGCGAACTGGTCGGCCGCATCATGGGTGGCGACGTCGGGCTCGCGGCCGCAATCGATGCGCTGGGCGCCGATATCGAAGCGCGGACGGAACATCGGGGCGGCCTGCGTGGGGGCGATCGTCGGGGGATTGTTCATCATGACCAAGGGATAAGACAGAACGGTTTCGATTCTTCATCGATCATCGATCGCATGTCGAGCGACGTCGACTACAACGATCGTCGAACTGCTTGCCGTCGTCACAGAATAAAACGCTTGCTGCTTTCATTCTCTATTGAGAAAACGCGACAACGCATTGCGTTTCGATCGATGGATAGATGCGGCACCGTTTCGCAAGCAACCATTAACCCCACCACGTTCTACCGCTGAGTTCTGCAAAAGTAGTTCCCCCACAAGCACCAGGCGTGCGGGGCCGCGCACACGCGCGGCGACCCGTATCGACGCGTCCGGTCTGCCAATCAGACCCTGCGAACGCACTGCGCATCGACGATGCCGCGGAGGCGTATCGCGCTGCCGGATGCATCGCCTCATGTTCAGCCAGTTCGTCCTCACCGGCCTCGTCGGTTTCTCCACTTTCGTGCTGTTGTGCTGCCTGGTGTTCCTGGCCGGGTGGGCCTTGTTCAAGGCGGTGCGCCGGCCGACCGCGCCGACGCTCGCCCACTATCCGTTCGTGTCGATCCTGGTGCCGTTCTACAACGAGCCCGAGGCGTCGTTCCTGATGACCCTCGATGCGATCGAGCACGCCGACTATCCGGGCCGCATCGAGGTGTTGTTGGTCGACGACGGTTCGACCAATTCCACGCCGGCCACGGTCGCGACCTGGCTGGCGCAGCCGCGCGACAAGACCTACCGGTTGATCTCGTTGGAACGCAACGGCGGCGCCAAGGGCTTGGCGCTCGATGCGGCCTTGCCGCAGTTGTCGGCCGAGTCCGACGTCGTCACCGTGATCGACAGCGACACCGTGATCATGCCGTGCTCGCTGCGCCGGGCGGTCGAGGCCTTGTACAGCTCGCCGCGCCACGCCGCCGCCTGCGGCCTGATCGTGCCGGCCGGTCGTCATAATTCCTGGTTGCACCGTCTGCAGTTCTACGAACATGTCGGCGCGCTCGCCGCGATCCGTTACGTGCAGAGCAAGATCGGCGTGGTCAACGTCGTCGCCGGCGCCTTCTCGCTGCATCGCACCGAGGTGATCCGCGAACTCGGCGGCTGGGGCGAATGGCTGGTCGAGGACATCGCCTGGACCTGGCGCGCCTTGGCCCACGGTTATTCCATCGCCTACGCACCCGATGCGATCGCCTATACCATCTGTCCCTCGACCTTTTTCGGCCTGTTCCGCCAGCGCCGGCGTTGGGCGCGCGGGCGTCTGGAATCGTTTCGCGTCGCCTGGCGCATCTCCTGGCCGCGGACCATGAAGATGCTGCCGTGGTGGCTGCTGTGGGCGCAGTCGGCGCTGGTGCCGACCCTGTTGTTGCTGATCGCCGGTGCTTCGATCTATCGCAGCCCGACCCTGCTCGGCATCGCCGCCCTGAACTGGTGGCTGATGGCCCTGCTCAATTTCATCGCGGTGATGCAGGCGCGCACGCGCCTGCAACTCGGGCCGCTGGACCTGGTGCTGGTGTCGATCTGCAACACGGTGATCGACGTGCTGTTGCTGCCGGCCAACGTGATCGGCCTGATCGACGAACTGCGCGGCCATCGCAAGACCTGGCTGACGCGCTGAGGGCGGGGCAGGGTATGGACTATCACGACTTCCTCGCCGACCGTCCGCGCACTTATCTCGGCCGCGGATCGCCGGATAAACGCCGTCTGGCGCTGACCTTCGACGACGGCCCCGGCCGCGCCACGCCGGCCTTGTTGTCCTTGCTGGCCGAACTCGAAGTGGCCGCGACCTTCTTCTGCGTCGGCGAGGCCGCGCGCGCGCAGCCCGCCTTGATCGAACGCATCCTTCGCGAAGGCCACGAGGTCGGCAACCACTCGCTGAGTCATGCCGATGCGCGCGGTTTCGGCGTGCAGGATTGGATCGACCGCGAAATCCATCCCGCCGCGGCGGCCCTGTGCGACGCAGGGCTGAGCGAAATACCGCGACTGTTCCGCCCGGCCTACGGCGAAATCGCGCCAGGGCAGGTCGATGCGCTCGGGCGCCTCGGCTATACCGTGGTCGGCTGGTCGGTCGACCCGCGCGACTGGCTCGAACCCGATGCGCCCGGCTACGTGTCCTGCGTGGTCGAGTCGGTGCTGGCGCGCATCCATCCCGGCGCGATCGTGCTGTTGCACGACGGCGACGACGAGCTCGGCCGCGCCCGTCACGGCATCGTCGAGATCGTGCGTCGCCTGGTGCCGGCCTTGCGCGGGCAGGGCTATGGGTTCGCGCGGGTCGGCGAGTTCCTGCCTGCGCAGGCGGTGCAAGCGCGAGTCGAAGCTTGAAGCCATGCTTGAGGCGCAGACCGGACCGAAGGCCGGCGGCGTGCGCGTGCCGCCTCTGCGCTCAGGGCGCGGGACGATCCGGATCTTGTTGCGGAGCGGGGCGCGGCGGCAGCGGCGTGCGGTGCGGACGCAAGGTCGGCAATTCGGGCGGGCAGGGGACGAGGTAGATCGCGTTGAGCATCGGCACGACCGAAAACAACAACAGCAGCCGCACCACGCCCGGCGTGACCATGCCGATGCGGAACAACAAGCCGGCGACCAACAAGGCCAGCAGCCCCGAGCCCAGGCGCACCAGCAAGGCGAACCACGACGCCTGCACCAGCGAGGCCGAGACCAGCGCGAACACGAACGGGACCAGACCCATCAGCAGGCTGCCCGGCGACAGACGTACGCCGAACAGCGGCGCGGTGAGGACCCCGAAGATCGCGATCCAGTTCCAGATTTTGAGATAACGGCCCATCGGCATGTCGCTCCTTGCATTGGCATGGGGTCGCGCATCGTGCGCGGCCGGTGGACAGGATAGAGCAGGCTCCGGGCGGCCGGAACCGCGATATGGCCGGCCTCGAATAGCCACAGCTTGGGCCGGCCGCCGAGGCGCGAGGGAGGCCGGGTTCGCGCGGCATCTTGCTGCCTGCGGCCGTTGCATCGCCGCCGGTCGAGCGGCATGCAGACGGTCGGAGTCAGGGCATGCGGTCTCGGATCATCGACGAGTACTTGGCGATGTTTTCGTCGATACGGTCGATCGCAAAGGCCGCCGACCTGGCTTCCATCCCAGCGGCCGCGGCGGCGACCGCAGCGGCCGCGCCCATCAGCACGTCGGTGGCCAACAGGCCCAGGGCGTCTTCCGCGGACTGTTGCACCGACTGCTCGGCCAGGTCCTGGGTCATCTGTTTCATCAAGACGCCTTGGCTGGCGAGTGCGATCTTGGTGACGCCGTCGAAATAGGCCGCGGCCGATTGCGCGACTTGGTTGGCGGCGTCCCCGGACACCAGGTGCAGCGAGGCGAGCGCCTGCTCGGCGGACTCGGTGATCGTCTTGATGTGGGCGTGGAGCTCGGCCTTGGCGGCCGGCGAGAGGTTGGCAATGTCGGTCATGAGTCTGTGCTCGGCTGGGTTGAGGATTTACCCAATGCCTAACGAGCCCGTCGCGCGGGACCGGCCACGCAGCCGCGCCTGCCGCGCACCGCGGCCTTCGGCTGCCCAAGCCTTGCCGCGGACGGTGCGCACGGTTCAGGGCCTGAGCGATAGCTCGCCTGGTTATCGTGCCTCGGCGCGGCTGGTGTATAACCCCGCCACCAGATCGGTTTACCGTCGATCTACAGGGGGCGAGCGCTACATGGACGTAGTACTGAGTTTCCTGGGGTATGCGCTTTGCGCAGTTATCGTGTTCGCGCTGGTTTTCATGCTTTGGGCCATTTTGCGCTACTCGATCGTCTCCCCTTGGATGACCCGCGATTCCATGGCCGCGCTCAGGCGGCCCGACCTGGACGGCACCGGACGACTCGTGGGGTTTGCGCTGCCGATCGAAGCCGGCGACTTCTATGACGCCGCGCCGTTTCTGCAGCGGCTCGAGTTCGTTCTGGTGGCTCCATCCGGCCAACGTTGGGAGATCGGCAGGTTCTACCCGCTCGTCCCTCGGCATGTCCGCGAAAATCGCAAGGTCCACGGCACCAAGCACCTCCCCATCGCTTCGGACCAGGGCAAAGGCGTATATGTTCTGCTTCCGGACGGCGCTGTGGCCCATCAGCCGCTCGGGTCGGGCTCACAGGTAACCCTGGTGTGTCGGTCGCTAGGCGAGCTGGCTCGCTTCCGTGTCGCGGGCAACGACTGACGATCCGTTCGAACCGAAGCCGCTGCGCGGCCCGGTCGATTCCAGCGTGGGGCGACAGCGGCGCAGTTCATGGCAAGGAGACGGAAATGTCCGATTTCACCAAGGTTCGCTACACGCTGGCCGTCCCGGACTTGGCCAAGTCCACGGATTACTACACCTCCGTTCTCGGCCTGAGCATCGACTTCACCGCGCCGGGCTGGACCTTTCTGTCTCGCGGAAGTTTTCGGGTGATGCTCGGCGAGTGTACGGACGCGCTTCCGCCCGCGGCGCTCGGCGACCACTCCTGGTACGGCTATGTGACGGTGGCGGACGCCGCCGCTTTGTTCGCCGAGTATCGGACTGCGGGCGCGGTGTTCACTCAAACGCTGTCGGACAAGCCCTGGGGCATGCGCGAGTTCGGTGTCCGCACGATCGACGGTCATCGGATCATGTTCGGACAAGAACTGTAGCCAAGAGGGGTGAGGTAGCCAGGCCGCGCGAAGCGGCTGGCACCGGGCTGGGCTCGACCCCTGCAAGCCGAACCCGCAAGCCAGGCCGGGGTAAGGCTGGAGTCGCCGACATTGCGGGGTCCGGAGAGATCGGGCTGACCCAAGATGTCGTCCCGCTCCCCCTGCGACGGCGGGGCAGACGCCTGGGTTTCTGTTCCGGAAAGTGCGAGGCCCGCACCTGCATCGCGTCGTCTGTCGGCCCTCGATCCGGCCGGGTCAGGCCATGCGGGCGAGGGCGGGTGTCGCGCAGACACGAAAAAGCCGGCACAAGGCCGGCTTAGTCAGAAACACTCTCAGCATTGGTCGGGGAGACAGGATTCGAACCTGCGACCTCTACGTCCCGAACGTAGCGCTCTACCAGACTGAGCTACACCCCGACTGCTGAGCCGCAAATTCTAGCGACTCACCCCCGGCCGGCGCAAGGGGTCTGTTGATCGGACGAGCAGGGAGCGGGGGCGGCCGTTAAACTGTGGCGCTTTCCAACCCCCACAGCTCGTTGTCGGCGCGGCCGACGTATTGGAGTTCCGCTTGATCAAGCCTCGTACCCCGCCGGGAGTCATGGAGCTGCTGCCCCGCGACCAGATCGCCTTCCAGCGCATGCTGGACACGATCCGGCGCAATTTCGAGCGCTTCGGCTTCCTGCCCGTGGAAACCCCGGTCATGGAGCTGTCGGAGGTGCTGCTGACCAAATCCGGCGGCGAAACCGAGCGCCAGGTCTATTTCGCCCAGTCCACCGGCTCGCTGGAGAAAAGCGCGCAATCGGGCGAGCGCGGGGTGCCGGAGATGGCGCTGCGCTTCGACCTGACCGTGCCGCTGGCGCGCTATGTGGCCGAGCACGAGCACGAGTTGGCGTTTCCGTTCCGCCGCTACCAGATGCAGCGCGTGTACCGCGGCGAGCGCCAGCAGCGCGGCCGCTTCCGCGAGTTCTACCAGTGCGATATCGACGTGATCGGCAAAGACAGCCTCAGCGTGCGTTACGACGCCGAACTGCCGGCGGCCATCTACGCGGTGTTCTCCGAGCTCGACATCGGTCCGTTCACGATCCAGCTCAACAACCGCAAGCTGCTGCGCGGCTTCTTCGAGGCCCAGGGCGTCGCCGACGGCGGCCTGCAGGCGCTGGTACTGCGCGAGGTCGACAAGCTCGACAAGCGCGGCCCCGATTACGTGCGCGACACCCTGACCGGGCCCGAGTTCGGCCTGGTCGCGGACGCGGTCGCGACCATCCTGGACTTCGTCGCGGTGCGTTCGAGCTCGCACGCCGACGCGCTGGCCAAGCTGGCCGCGCTGGGCGAGGGCAACGAGGCCTTGCGCGAAGGCGTGGCCGAGCTGCGCGAGGTGCTGGAACTGATCCGCGCGCTGGGCGTGCCGGAAAAGAACTACGCCCTCAACTTCTCGATCGCGCGCGGCCTGGACTACTACACCGGCACCGTCTACGAGACCACGCTCGACGACTTCCCGCAGATCGGCTCGATCTGCTCGGGCGGGCGCTATGAGGACCTGGCCAGCCACTACACCAAGTCCAAGCTGCCCGGTGTCGGCATTTCGATCGGCCTGACCCGTTTGTTCTGGCAGTTGCAGGAAGCCGGCCTGGTCAGCACCGCCGACAGCAGCGTGCAGGTGTTGGTCACGCAAATGGACGACGCGCACCTGCCGCATTGCCTGGCGGTGGCCAACGAGTTGCGCCATGGCGGCCTCAACACCGAAGTGGTGATGGAAACTTCCAAGCTCGGCAAGCAGTTCAAGTACGCCGACCGCGCCGGCATCCGTTTCGTGGTGGTGCTGGGCGAGGACGAAATCGCCAAGGGCACGGCGACGGTCAAGGACCTGCGCCGCGAAGACCAGTTCGAGGTGTCGCGCGCCGAGCTGGCGCGCACGCTGCGGGTCGAACTGGAGCAGTCGCGGGTCATGAAGTGATCCCGGCCCGCGCAGGCCGTGCCGGCGTGGCGGATCTCGCGATCCGCATGCCGGCCGTCTGTGCGGCGGGTCTGCGGCGGCGGGCGCGTGGGTTCGCGTGCGCGGCCGATTCTCTGGTTCGTCCCGCACCGGATAGCGATCCGGCGCGGATGCGGGCCGACTCCATGCCGCGGCGCAATGACGCCGCCGCGGTTCCCATCGTTTCATTGACGCACCGACTCCCGAGTACGCTCGGCCGGGCTGCGCCGTTCGCGGCGTAAGCGCGGCCGTTCAGATGATCGCCAGGGTGCGAGGCGAGGTTACAACTTGAACAAGATCCAACTCGATGGCCGTTCGCTGACGCGTTCGCAACTCGTGGCCGTGGCCTACGGCGCCCAGGTCGAACTGGCCGCGGCGCAGTTGCCCGCGGTGGCCCGCGCGGCCGACTTCCTGGCCGAACAGGTGCGCCGCGAAGAACCGATCTATGGCGTTTCCACCGGTTTCGGCAGCAACGCCGACCGTCTGCTCGGCGCGCACCACCTGCGCGACCAGTTGCCGGGCGCCAAGCGCAATCAAGAGACCCTGCACGAAGAACTGCAGCGCAACCTGATCGTTACCCACGCGGTCTGCGTCGGCGATCCGTTCGCGCCGGAGATCGTGCGCGCGATGCTGTGCATCCGCATCAACACCCTGATGCGCGGCCACTCCGGCATCCGCGTGCAGACCCTGCAGGCGCTCGCGGCGATGCTCAACGCCGGCATCGTGCCGGTGGTGCCGCAGCTCGGCTCGGTCGGCGCCAGCGGCGACCTGGCGCCGTTGTCGCACCTGGCCATCGTGTTGCTCGGCGGCGGCGAAGCCTTCTACGACGGCCGGCGCATGCCGGGCGCGGAAGCGTTGCAGCTCGCCGGCCTGATCCCGGTCAAGCTGTCCTACAAGGAAGGCCTGGCGCTCAACAACGGCACCGCGCAGATGCTCGCCTGCGGCGTGCTGGCGCTGGCCCGCCTCGAAGACCTGCTCGACACCGCCGACCTCGCCGCGGCGATGACCATCGACGCTTTCGCCGGCCGTCTCGGCGCCTTCGCCGAGGCCGTGCACGACCTGCGTCCGCACCCGGGCCAGGTCGAGGTCGCGGCCAACCTGCGCCGCTTGCTCGAAGGCTCGACCCTCGCCGATATTCCCTATCACCTGGTGCCGCGCTTCCGTCCCTGGCTGCCGCAGAGCTGGGACACCGAACAGGCGCAGCAGCTCAGCTTCGACATTGGCTGGGATTGGGTGCCTTTCAGCCAGCGCCACGGCCGCGAGAAGTTCTACACCCGCTTCCGTCCGTTCCGCGGCGGCAAGAAGCACCAGCCGCAGGACAGCTATTCGCTGCGCTGCATCCCGCAGGTGCACGGCGCGGTGCGCGACGCCATCGCCCAGGCCGCGCGCGTGCTCGAAGTCGAGCTCAATTCGCTGACCGATAATCCGATCGTGTTCCCGGATGCGCAGGCCGAGCACGTCGAACAGCAGGTGATCTCGGCCGGCCATTTCCACGGCATGCCGCTGGCCCTGGTGATGAGCTACGTCAAGGCCGCGATCCCGGTGCTCGCCAGCATTTCCGAGCGTCGCCTCAACAAGCTGGTCGACCCGGCCACCAACGACGGCCTGCCGGGCTTTTTGATCGGCAACGAAGACGCGACCGAATCCGGCCACATGATCGTGCAGTACACCGCCGCGGCCATCGTCAACGATCTCGCCAGCCGTGCGCACCCGGCCTCGGTGTATTCGATCCCGACCAGCGCCAACGCCGAAGACCACGTCTCGATGGGCGCCAACGAAGCCCGTCACGTGCTGTCGATGACCGAGGATCTCGGCAAGGTGCTCGCGTTGGAGTTGTACACCGCCGCCCAGGCGCTGGACCTGCGACGCGACATGATCAACGCCGCCCGCGACCTGGCCGATCGCGCCGACGCCAAGACGCTCGCGAGCAAGGTCTCCGGCGGTCCGGTCGGCGACAGTGCCGATCACCCCGGCTTTCTCGCCGAGGTCGAAGGCCTGCGCGCCGAATTGGCCGCCGCCGAGGAGTTCCGTCCGGGCAAGGCGGTCGCCGCGGCGCACGCCAAGCTGCGCGAAGCCATCGCCTTCCTCGACCGCGACCGCGCGCTCGACGGCGAAGTCGCCACCGCCGTGCAACTGGTCCACGAAGGCACCCTGATCGCCGCGGCGCGCGCTGCGGTGCAAAGCTAAGCGGCACGTGCGTCAAAGCCCCTCTCCCGCCAGCGGGAGAGGGGTTGGGGTGAGGGCCGCTCGGCCTCAAGCACCGAATCACTCGCCGCATCGTTCTTCCCCGGCAGGAGCCCAGGATGCAGACGATCTTCCACAACGACCGCGTCTTCAGCATCGAAGGCTTGCTCACTGCGTCGCAGTGCCAGCAACTGGTCGCACTCGCCGAAGACCACGGCTTCGAATCCGCCGGCGTGCGCACCCCCTCGGGCGAGCAGAAAAGCCTGCAGCACGTGCGCAACAACGAACGCGTGGTGTTCGAGTCGCCGGCCTGGGTCGAACGCTTATGGCAGCGGCTGTCTGCGCTTGAGCTGCCCATGCTCGACGGCGAAAGCGCGGTCGGCCTGCCGCGGGCGCTGCGCTTCTACAAATATTCGCCGGGCCAGCGTTTCCGCATGCACAAGGACGGCCCCTGGAGCGAGGACGGCCGGTCGAGCAGGCTGACCCTGCTGGTCTATCTCAACGACGATTTCGTCGGCGGCGACACCGACTTCCGCCAGTTCAAGGTGGTGCCGAAGACCGGCGCCGGCCTGCTGTTCGTGCACGACACCTGGCACGAAGGCGCCGCGGTGCTCGAAGGCGTCAAATACGCCCTGCGGTCTGACGTGATGTACGCGCCGGGCTGAGCCCGCGCTGCGCGAGTCGCGCAGTGGTTCAAGCCTGCACCGCCGCCCCCCACACCCGCACGCAATCGCGGCCCTCGGCCTTGGCCAGGTACAGGGCCTGGTCGGCGAACTGCAGCGCCGCTTCCACGCCCATGTCCGAGTCCGGGGTGATCTCGTACACGCCGATGCTGGCGGTGACCGGGATGTCGTGGCTGCGGCTGGGGCAGGGCTGCGAGCTCAGGCGCAGGCGCAAGGCCTCGGCGACGCGGGCGCCGGCATCGAGGTCGTGGTCGGGCAGCACGGCGACGAATTCTTCGCCGCCGAAACGGGCCAGCAGGGCGTGCTGCGGGATCAGGATCTGCGCGATCAGGCCCGCCGCCCAGCGCAGGCACTCGTCGCCGACCAGATGGCCGTGGTGGTCGTTGATCTGCTTGAAGTGATCCAGGTCGATCATCATCAGCACCAGCGGCCGGTGCTGGCGCCGCGAGCGGTGCAGCAAGGCCTCGAAGGCCTCGCGGAAATGACTGCGGTTGTGCAGGCCGGTCAGGCCGTCGCGTTGGCTGGTTTCGCGCAGGCGCGCATGGGCATCCTCGAGCAGGGCCAGGGTGCTGCGCAGCTCGGTGGTGCGCTGCTCGACCTTGTGTTCGAGTTGCTCCTTGGCCTCGCGCACGATGCGTTCGTTTTCGTTGCGCAGCGAGGCGTAGCGATAGCCCAGGGCGACCGACAGCAGCAGCATCTCCAGAGCCGAGCCGATCTGCACGCCGTACTCGGTGATGAACATCTTCGGCAGCAGGTCGAAGGCGATCGCCGCGAACATGCCGGTGCCGAGCAGGAACGCCGACCATGCCAGCAGGAACAGCCGCGCCGGCTTGTAGCCGCGGCGCATCACCACGATGCCTTCGACCGCGATCCAGGCGATGCTGACGAACACCGCCGCCGAAGCGATCGGCGTGGCGATGCGATAGGGCAGCTGGGTCGCGGCGATGCCGAGCAGGACGAAGAACGCGATCATGCCCAGGCCGACGTAATCGCCCAGGCGCCAGCGCCGGTGCAGGCTGAGGAAGTTGCGCGCGAATTGCTGCATGCCGATCTGGGCCAGGCAGATCGACAAGGGCACCGAGTGGTCGGCGAGCCAGGGCGAACGCGGCCACAGGTACTCGAAACCCAGGCCGTTGAGGGTCAGCAGCACCAGGCCGAACGCGCAGATATGGAACAGGTACCAGAAGTAGCTGGAGTCGCGCAGGCTCAGCCACAGCACCAGGTTGTAGAAGAACAACGCGACCAGGATGCCGTAGTAGATGCCGATGCCGAACTGGGCGTCGCGCGCGAGTTCGGTGAAGGCGCTCGGCGTGTACAGGGTCAGCGGCACCTGCATCGAGCTGTCGCTGCGCACGCGTACGAAGATGTCGACGGGTTGGTCGGCCGGCAGGTCGATCCAGAAATTCGGATGGCGGTAGCGGATCGCGCGCGAGGCGAACAACTGGCTGTCGCCGCCCACCTGGTGGGTCGAAGCGCCGTTGCGCGCGCGGGTGTAGACATCGAGACGGTCGCTGAGCGCGAACTGCTGCACCAACAGCCAGCGCGGCACCTCGGCGTTGCGGTTCACCGCGGCGATGTGGAACCAGTAGGCGCCGGGCTGGAAGCCGAACGAGCCGTTGCCGTTCGGCAGCGGCCGATAACGCTTCTCAGCGAGCGCGCGCCGCGCGCCGTCGAGATCGAGGCGGCCGCCGGTGTCGTGGTAGTAGGCGGTGAACGGCGCGAGTTCGACCTCGCGGGTGCTGCGTTCGAGGTTCAGCACGGTGTGCGCGGACGCCGGTACGAGCAACGCCGCGGCGAGCAGGCAGAGCAGGGCCCACCCGGCCCAGCGGCGCTGGGGCGAGGCGGGGCGACTCGGTACGGCAGCGAGGGCAGGGTTCGTATTCATCTTCCGTGGCGGTGGCGGACACAGGCCTTTGCGTCGCGGTGGCGGGGCGTCGGGGGAGCGGTCGCGGCGCCTCGACCCCGGTCAGGGGCGTGGGATCGGGCGCATCTGAGTCTTAACGCAATTCCTTACTGCGACAGGCCGGCTTGACGGCGGCCGGCTCGATCGATAATGTATTAACGCGTTAGTACATTAACGCGTTCGATGATCCGCGCCTGGGTTCGATCCCCAGGCGTTGGATTCCCGGGCGTCGAACCCCGCCTGCCCTGCGGGGCAACCGATCCAGCGACCTAGCTACCACGCCGACATGAGTTCTCCGCAATGAAGCGCCGCGCCAACGACACCGAGCAGACCGAAGATGCGATCGCCGACCTGGCGGTGGCCTTGGCCGGCCTGCGCAGCGCCGAACAGGTGCGGGCCTTTCTCGAAGACTTGTGCACCCCGGCCGAACTGGAGGCGATGAGCGACCGCTGGCGCGTCGTGCCCCTGCTCAACGAAGGCGTGCCGTATCGCGAAATCCACGACCGCACCCAGGTCAGCGTGACCACGATCGGGCGCGTCGCCCGCGTGCTCGAACGCGGCACCGGCGGTTACGGCGCGGCCCTGCACCGGCGCGCCGCGCGACACCGCTGAATTCCTGAAAGACCGCGCAAGTCCGCGCCTCTCTCGGCACACCCCGTCATCGGACTGCCGCCTCGTCCCCGCATCGACCGCCCCCCATCCGAGACCCGTTCATGAGCCCTCCCGCCAGCGCCGCCGCGCGTGACCGCTTGCGCATCGCGATCCAGAAATCCGGCCGTCTCGCCGAGCCGGCGCGTGCGCTGTTGGCCGCCTGCGGCCTGAGCTGGCGCGAGAGCCGCGACCGTTTGTTCTGCTACGGCGAAACCTTGCCGGTCGACCTGCTGCTGGTGCGCGACGACGACATCCCCGGCCTGATCGCCGACGGCGTCTGCGACCTCGGCGTGGTCGGGCGCAACGTCCTGCTCGAACAGGACGGCGACCGCCGCAGCAACGGCCGCGAATCGGCATTCCGCGAATGGCGCGCGCTCGGTTTCGGCGGCTGCCGCCTGGCGCTGGCCGTGCCCGAGGCCTGGCACTGGGAAGGCCCGCAGCAATTGGCCGGCAAGCGCATCGCCACCAGCTATCCGGCGTTGCTGTCGCAATGGCTGGCCGGCGAGGGCGTCGACGCCCAGGTCGTGTTGCTGTCGGGTTCGGTCGAAATCGCCCCGCGCCTGGGCCAGGCCGAGGCGATCTGCGACCTGGTGTCGAGCGGTGCGACCCTGTCGGCCAACCAGCTCAAGCCGGTGCAGACCCTGATCGAAAGCGAAGCGGTGCTGGCCGGCCCGGCCGGCGGCTTCGACGACGTGCGCGGCGAACTGGCCGACCTGCTGCTGCGCCGTCTCGACGGCGCGCTGCGCGTGCGCAACAGCAAGCTGCTGATGTTCCAGGCGCCGCGTAACCTGCTCGACGAATTGCTGCCGCTGCTGCCCGATGCCGAGCCGCCGACGGTGATGAGCCTGGACAACGGCGACGGCGTGGCCCTGCAGGCGCTGTGCCACGGCGCGGTGACCTGGCAGCGGCTGGAAGAACTCAAGCGCGCCGGCGCGCGCGGACTGATGGTGGTGCCGGTCGAGGGCATGCTGGCATGAGCGCGAAGATGCAACGCCTCGACTGGAACGCACTCGACGAAGGCGCGCGCGAACAGGCGCTGCGCCGTCCGGCGCAACAGACCCGGGCCTCGACCGCGGCCGCGGTCGCCGAGATCGTCGAAGCGGTGCGGCGCGACGGCGATGCCGCATTGCGCCTGTATGCCGAACGTTTCGACGGTGGCGCGCCCGAGCGCTTCGCTGTCGACGCCGCAGAGTTCGACGCCGCCGAAGCCTCGCTGACGCCGGCCTTGCGCGCGGCGATCGACGAGGCCGCCGAACGCATCGCGGTATTCCACGACGCCGGCATGAGCGAGCCGTATGCGATCGACACCGCCGACGGCGTGCGCTGCGAACGCATCCTGCGGCCGATCCGCCGGGTCGGCCTGTACGTGCCGGCCGGCTCGGCGCCATTGCCGTCGACCGCGCTGATGTTGGCGGTGCCGGCGGATCTGGCCGGTTGCCGCGAGATCGCCTTGTGCACGCCGCCGCGCCGCGACGGCAGCGCCGACCCGGCGGTGCTCTACGCTGCGCGCCGCTGCGGGGTGACCCGGGTGTTCAAGGTCGGCGGCGCCCAGGCGATCGCGGCGATGGCCTTCGGTACCGAGAGCATCGGCAAGTGCGACAAATTGTTCGGGCCCGGCAATGCCTACGTCACCGAAGCCAAGCGCCAGGTCGCGCTGCTCGAGGGCGGGGCGGCGATCGATTTGCCGGCCGGGCCGTCGGAAGTGCTGGTGATCGCCGATGCCGGCGCACGCGCCGATTTCGTCGCCGCCGATCTGTTGTCGCAGGCCGAGCACGGCCCGGATTCGCAGGTGCTGTTGCTGAGCGACGACGAAGCTCTGTTGGACGCGGTCGATGTCGAACTCGAAGCGCAGCTGGCCCGGCTGTCGCGCGCCGACACCGCGCGTGCGGCGTTGCAGTGCTCGCGTTCGATCCGGGTCGATTCGATCGAACGCGCGCTCGAAGTCAGCAACCGTTATGCGCCCGAGCACCTGATCCTGGCCTTGCGCGATGCGCGCGAGTGGCTGCCGGAAGTCGAGGCGGCCGGTTCGGTGTTCCTCGGCGATTGGGCGCCGGAAGCGCTGGGCGATTACTGCAGCGGCACCAATCACGTCCTGCCGACCAGCGGCGCGGCGCGCTACGCCAGCGGCGTCAACGTGGCCAGTTTCCAGGTCGCGATCACGGTGCAGGAAGTGCAGCCGCGCGGCTTGCTGGCGATCGGCCCCTGCGCGGTCGAGCTGGCGACGGCCGAAGGGCTGGACGCGCACCGCGAGGCGGTGGCCTTGCGTTTGCGGGCGGCAGCGGCATGAGTGCTGAGAACGAATCGAGTCCGATCGACATGAACGACGACAACCCCCTGAACCTGTTGCGCGAGGACCTGCGCGATTTCGCCGGCTACAGCTCGGCGCGCAGCGAGAAGCGCAGCGGCCGAGTCTGGCTCAACGCCAACGAAGCGGCCTGGCCGAGCGTGGCCGACGGCGAAGGCTCGGTGCGCCGTTATCCGGACCCGCAGCCGCAGCGCCTGCGCGAAACGCTGGCCGGGCTGTACGGCTGCGAGCCGCAGCAACTGCTGGCCGGCCGCGGCAGCGACGAGGCGATCGATCTGCTGGTGCGCGCGCTGTGCCGTCCCGGCGGCGACGCCATCGTGATCACGCCGCCAACCTTCGGCATGTACGCGGTCAACGCACGCCTGCACGGCACTCGCACGGTCGAAGTCGCCTTGCGCGACACGCCTGCCGGTTTCGCCTGCGATTTCGCCGCGGTCGCGCAGGCGGTCGAGCGCGAGAACGCCAAGCTGGTGTTCCTGTGTTCGCCGGGCAACCCCTCCGGCACCTTGTTGCCGTTGGCCGAGATCGATGCGCTGGCCCTGCGTCTGCGCGGCCGCGCCCTGGTCGTGGTCGACGAGGCCTATCTCGAATTCGCCGACGGCGCCTCGGCAGTGAGCCTGCTCGCTACCCGTCGCAATATCGCGGTGCTGCGGACCTTGTCGAAGGCGCACGCACTGGCCGCGGCGCGCATCGGCAGCGTGATCGCCGACGCCGAGCTGATCGCCGCGTTGCAGCGTTGCCAGGCGCCGTACCCGTTGCCCACGCCCTGCGTGAACCTGGCGCTGCGCGCGCTGACCGAGGTGCCGCACAACACCACCAAGGCGCGCGTGGTCACCGCGATCGGCGAGCGCGAGCGTTTGTTCGCCGCGTTGCAGGCCTTGCCCGGCGTGCTGCAGGTCTATCCCTCGCAAGCGAATTTCCTGCTCGCCCGTTTCGACGACGCGCAGGCCGCGTTCGACGGTCTGCTCGATGCCGGCGTGGTGGTGCGCGACATGCGCGCTGCGCCGCAGCTCGGCAACGCCCTGCGCATCAGCCTGGGCACGCCGGAGCAGAACGCGGCGGTGATCGAAGTGTTGACGCGTAATGCGCAGATGCGCGGAGTGGCGGCATGAGCGCCTCGACGCCGATCCTGTTCGTCGATCGCGACGGCACCCTGATCGAGGAGCCGGCCGATTTCCAGATCGACAGCTACGCCAAGCTGCGTTTCGTGCGCGGGGTGATCCCGGCGATGCTGAAACTGCGCGACGCCGGCTATCAGTTCGTCATGGTGACCAACCAGGACGGCCTCGGCACCGAGGCGTATCCGCGCTGGAGTTTCGACGGCCCGCACCAGTTGATGATGCAGGTGTTCGAAAGCCAGGGCATCGTCTTCCGCGAGGTGCTCATCGACACCAGCTTTCCGGCCGAGAACCTGCCCACGCGTAAGCCCGGCATCGGCCTGGCGCTGCCCTTGCTGAAAGACCGCGGCATCGACTGGTCGCGCTCGGCGATGGTCGGCGACCGCGAGACCGACAACGGTTTCGCCGCCAACCTCGGCATCCGCGCGTTCCAGTTGCGCACCGAGCAGTTCGGCGGCGAGTGGGATTGGGCCGGCATCGCCCACACCCTGGCCGATTGCCCGCGCACCGCGCGCGTGCAGCGCAACACCCGCGAGACCCGGATCGAAGTCGCGGTCGACCTGGACCGCGTCGCCGAGCCGAAGGTCCACACCGGCCTGGGCTTCTTCGACCACATGCTCGAACAGATCGGCAAGCACGGCGGTTTCGCCCTGGAGCTGCGTTGCGAAGGTGACCTGCACATCGACGAGCACCACACCATCGAAGACAGCGCGCTGGCGCTGGGGCAGGCCCTGCGCGAGGCGCTCGGCGACAAGCGCGGCATCGGCCGCTACGGCTTCGATGCGGTGGCCGCGGATGGCACCGAAAGCGCAGTCGAAGAAAGCACACTTCAGGAAGCTGTACCCGAAAAAAGCACACTTCAAGAAAGCACACTTCGAGAAAGCACACTTCAAGAAAGCACATTAGGCAGACATACCGTCGTCTTGCCGATGGACGAAACTCTGGCGCGTGCGGCGCTGGATTTCTCCGGCCGCCCGTATTTCGTCTTCTCCGGCACGTTCGCGCGCGAGCGGGTGGGCGATTTCCCGACCGAACTGGTCGCGCATTTCTTCCGTTCGTTGTGCGAAACCGCCGGGCTGAACCTGAATCTGAACGTGGAAGGTGATAACGATCACCACAAAGTTGAGGCTTGCTTCAAATCCGTGGCGCGCGCGCTGCGCCAGGCGATCCGCCGCGAAGGTCGCGAATTGCCGAGTACCAAAGGGGTCTTGTGATGTCTTGGGTTGTAGTCGTCGATTCGGGTGGGGGGAACATCGGCTCGGTGCGTTATGCATTGGAGCGGCTGGGTGCGCGTTCGATCCTGAGCGCCGACCCCGCAACGATCGCCTCCGCCGATCGCGTGATCCTGCCGGGCGTGGGCGCAGCAGCCCCCGCGATGGCGCGGTTGCGGGAACGGGGCCTGGTCGATCCGATCCGCCGCTTGCAGCAGCCGTTGCTCGGGATCTGCCTGGGCATGCAGCTGCTGTACGAGTCCTCGGAGGAGGGCGAGGTCGAGTGCCTCGGACTCCTTCCGGGCCGGATCACCAGGCTGCAACCAGGACCAGGAGTACGTGTGCCTCATATGGGCTGGAATTTCCTCGACAAATGCGAAACGCCCACCGGCGCCCCGGGATTGTTGACCGGCATCGGCGAGCGCGACCAAGCCTATTTCGTTCACAGCTACGCCGCGCCGCTGACCTCGGACACCTTGGCCAGCACCAGTTACGGCCGCAGTTTCACCGCGGTCGCCGGGCGCGGGCGCTGCTACGGTGCCCAGTTCCATCCGGAACGCTCGGCGGCCGTCGGCTCGCGCCTGCTCGCCAACTTCCTGGCGCTGGAGGCGTGAACATGGGCAACAGCACGCTTTATCCCGCGATCGACGTTCGCGACGGTCGGGTCGTCCGCCTGCACCAGGGCGACTACGCCCAGGAAACCCGCTACGAAACCGAGCCCCTGGCCCTGGCCACGCGTTACGCCGAGGCCGGCGCCAAATGGCTGCACCTGATCGACCTCGACGCCGCGCGCTACGGCGGCTACACCCTGGCGCCGTTGCTGCGCGCGATCACCACCTCCAGCTGGATGCGCGTGCAGACCGGCGGCGGGGTGCGCAGCGAGGCCGATGTCGAGGCCATCCTCGACGCCGGCGCCGACCGCGTCGTGGTCGGGTCGCTGGCGATCAAGGAACCCGATCTGGTCATCGGCTGGCTCAAGCGCTTCGGCGCCGACCGCATCACCATCGCCCTGGACGTGCGCCAGAACAGCGAAGGCGACTGGGAGCTGCCGGTGGCCGGTTGGACCGAGGACAGCGGCATGCGCCTGGAACCCTTGCTCGAACGCTACGCCCAGGCCGGCCTGCGCCACCTGCTGTGCACCGACGTATCGCGCGACGGCACCCTGGCCGGGCCGAATCTGGACCTGTACCGGCACATCCACGAGGTCGCCCCGCACGTTCAGCTGCAGGCCTCGGGCGGCATCCGCGACATCGCCGACATCGTCGCCGCCGACGGCGTCGGTTGCGCCGGCGCGGTGCTCGGCAAGGCCCTGATCGAAGGCCGTTTCGAACTGACGGACGCGTTGCGCCAGGTGCGCCGATGCTGAACGGGCTGAGCCGGCGCATCGTGCCCTGCCTGGACGTGCGCGACGGGCGCGTGGTCAAGGGCGTGCGTTTCCGCGACCACGTCGACATGGGCGACATCGTCGAGCTGGCCCTGCGCTATCGCGACGAGGGCGCCGACGAACTGGTGTTCTACGACATCACCGCCAGCCCGCAGGGGCGCAGCGTCGACCGCGACTGGGTCGAACGCGTCTCGCGCGCCATCGACATCCCGTTCTGCGTCGCCGGCGGCATCCGCTCGGTCGCCGACGCGCGCGGCGTGCTCAACGCCGGCGCCGACAAGATCTCGATCAACACCCCGGCGCTGGAGCGTCCCGAGCTGATCGGCGAGATCGCCGAGGAGTTCGGCGTGCAATGCGTGGTGGTCGGCATCGACAGCCTGCGCGACCCCGACGGCGAATGGCGCGTGCGCCAGTACACCGGCGACCCTTCGCGCACCCAGGCCCTGGCCCGGCGTACGCTGGACTGGGTGGTCGAGGCGCAGCAGCGCGGCGCCGGCGAGATCGTGCTGAACTGCATGGGCAGCGACGGCGTGCGCAGCGGCTACGATCTCGAACAGCTGGCCGCGGTACGCGCGATCTGCGAGGTGCCGTTAGTGGCCTCCGGCGGCGCCGGCGCGATCGAGCATTTCGGTGCGGTGTTCCTGCAGGCCGACGTCGACGCGGCCCTGGCCGCGAGCGTGTTCCATTCCGGCAGCATCCGCATTCCGGCCTTGAAAGCAGCATTGCGAGAGCAGGGTGTCCCAGTCCGACAGCTCCACTAATTCCTCCACCGCAGCGTCCGCGACGCTGAGCGCGGAGCAGATCGACGCCCTGGCCTGGGACAAGCAGGACGGCCTGCTGCCGGCAGTGATCCAGGACGCGGTCAACCTGCGCGTGCTGATGCTCGGCTACATGGACCGTGCCGCCCTGCAGCTCACCCTCGACAGCGGCCATGTCACCTTCTTCAGCCGCAGCAAGCAGCGCTTGTGGACCAAGGGCGAAAGCTCGGGGCATTACCTCGACCTGGTCTCGATCGAGACCGATTGCGACCGCGACACCTTGCTGGTGCGCGCGCGTCCGCATGGGCCGACCTGCCACCTCGGCCGCGACAGCTGCTTCCCGAGCGCGCCGGGAGACGAGCTGGCGTTTCTTGGCGAGCTCGATGGACTGATCGCCGAACGCGAACGCGAGCGTCCCGCCGGCAGCTACACCACCAAGCTGTTCGAGAAGGGCGTGCGCTCGATCGCGCAGAAAGTCGGCGAAGAAGGCGTCGAGACCGCGCTGGCCGCGGTCGCCCAGGACGACACCGCGCTCTGTGGTGAAGCCGCCGATCTGTTGTTCCACCTGCAGGTGCTGCTGCGCGCGCGCGGGCTGTCGCTGGGCGACGCGGTGGCGGTGTTGCGCGAGCGGCATGGCAAGCCGCATCGGGGTTCGCAGGGCGATTAGGGGGTTGGTCTCGGCCTCGGGCGGTCTGCTCCTGGGGTAGGAGCGGCGCGAGCCGCGACCACGCAACTGGCGGTCACTGCGTTTCTTACCGCAGTGCGGTGAAGCAACATCTAAAGCTTCCGTCCGCTGACGCGGCCGGGTTACTTTCTTTTGCTAAGCCCAAAAGAAAGGTAACCAAAGGGAGGGCTCTCCTTGCAAGGGCACAGGCCACGAGTGCGGTGCCGACGCCGGGATTTTTCGATAAGACGTCCCTGTCTTATCGAAAAACGGCGCACGTCCTGTGCGCCGCCCTCCGGGTCTCCAGGTGTTCTCGCGAGTTCGGTACTACGCCAAGCTCTGGGGCAACGGCAACGGCAACAACAGCAACAACAGCAACTGTGGCTGTTGCTGTCAGTTGTTCTGTTTTTGCTGTGCGTCGCTTCGCACTAGCGAAGGCCACAGAAGACCCGAAGGGCGGCCCGCAGGGATGCGGGCCGTTTTTCATCGGGACAGGGATGTCCCGTATGAAAAATCCCCGCGGAGGCACCGCTCATGCGGGCCTGTGATTCAAAACAAAGCACTTTTCTTTGGTGACTTTCTTTTGTTGCTTTAGACAAAAGAAAGTTACCCGCCGCTTTAGTGGCGGAAGCTTTA
>NZ_JBQEOE010000006.1:0-41068 GCF_052045105.1 Lysobacter sp. 22409
GCCCTTGCAAGGAGAGCCCTTTTCTTTGGTTACTTTTCTTTTGGGCTTAGCAAAAGAAAGTAACCCGGCCGCGTCAGCGGGCGGAAGCTTTGCGGTTGCGGTTGCGGTTGCGGTTGCTGTTGTTGTTGTCGTGCTTCAGCGGCATACGGCCGGATGCGTCGCAAAGGGGGGCAACGCGGGTCGCGGCTCGCGCCGCTCCTACCCGCTATAGCTCACGGCTTCGATCGATGACGCCAGCGGTGCGGTCTCTGCGCGTCCCTTGGTCGCGGCTCACGCCGCTCCTACAGGGGGAGGGGCGAGGGCAGAGCCCGAGAGCCAAGGGCAGATGGGCCGCATGGGCCCCAAAAAATAATTTCGCGGCCGTGTCGATTGCGCCGATCCTGGTTCGTCGTTGTCATAAGCAGGCAGGAAACGGATCTTATCCCCCCGCCCGCCGAACCTCCCTCCAACCGACCAAGGATTCGCCATGTCCGAGCAGCCCAAGATCTTCGTCAACCTCGCCGTCAAGAACCTCGACCGCGCGGTCGCTTTCTATACCCAGCTGGGTTACACCTTCAATGCCAAGTTCACCGACGAAAACGCCACCTGCATGATCGTCGGCGAGAATATCTTCGTGATGCTGCTGGTCGAGCCGTTCTTCCAGTCCTTCACCAAGAAGTCGATCTGCGACACCTCCAAGAGTGTCGAGGCCCTGCTCGGCCTGTCGGCCGAAAGCCGCGAGAAGGTCGACGAACTGGTCGAAAAGGCTATCGCCGCCGGCGCGGTCATCCCGAAGGACCCGGTGGACTACGGTTTCATGTACCAGCGCAGCTACGAAGACCTCGACGGCCACACCTGGGAAGTGTTCTACATGGACCCGAATGCGGAACCGCACGCCGCCCAGGAGTAAGCCCCTGCGCAGGGCATAGCCAGTCGGTCGATGCCCAGCTGCCGACTGCCATCGAGGCTCTTGGCAGTGGCCGGCACCGACATCGGATCAAAAAATCGCCCCGGATGCCTGGCATCCGGGGCGACCGTCGTTTCAGGCGGGGCCACGCTCAAGGCGCGAACGCTCAGGCGCCCGGCGCCTTCAGTTCCTGCGACAGCCAGTCGTCGATCAGACGCTTCTCGTAGCGCAAGGGGTCGCTGTCGCTGACGCTGCGCGCACCCATCATGAAGCCCATGTCGCGCAGGGTGCGCTCGCCTTCTGCGACGACCTGACCGTTGGCGTCCAGACGCTTGAAGTTCAGGACGATGCGCGGCGGATAGATCTCGCGGATGAAGCGGGTGTCGTCGAACTGCGGGCCGTGCCAGGGCTCGAAGTCGCCGGCGCGCTTGATGTCGGCGATGTCGACTTCGAGGCGTTGGCCTTGTGGCAGGCGCTTCTGCGCGCGGGTGCGCAAGTGCTGCGCCAGTTGCTCGACCCAATTGCCGCGCACGGCCTCGAAGCGGTTGCGGCTGTAGCGGATTTCGGTGAACTGTGCCGGGTCCTCCCAGCGCACCGCGACCGGGCCTTGTTCGGGCAGGGCGCGTGGCGCATCGGGATCGGTGACGTTGCGGGACTTCGCGCCGGCGTCCCCGGCCATCAGCGCGGCGGCCGAGAGCAGGACGGCGAAGGCGATGCGGAGGTTCATGACGGGCTCCGATGCGGTGGGGATACGGTCCGATTCTCCGCCTGCCGCCGTATCGCCGCCAGCGATAAGGCGTTAAACCCGCGTATGCGGGAGATTCCGTTGCCGCCAATTCACTATCTTCGCCGCGTTCGCGGGTGCTTCATTCGCAGGCGACGCCGTCGCCGTCGCGATCCAGATGCCGGCCGTAGCCGGGATCGCCGCGTCGTACCGGTGCGGCGCCGGCTGCGCGCGCGGCGCTGCAGTTGGCGTAAGCGCCGCCGTCGTCGGCTGCCGAGTCCGTGTTGTCGGCGGCCCACGACGAAGCGCGGTTGGGCGCACGCGGCGATGCCGGTCGCAAGCCGTCACCGCCGGCGGCGGGGCCGCGATGGCAGTGGTAGCCGCCGTGCTTGCGATCGTTATGGCAGCCCTCGGCATTGAGGCCGCCGCCGTGAGCCCAGGCGGGCGAAGCGACGCTCAGCGCCAGTGCGGCGCCGAGCGCGATGGAATGAGCGCGCATGATGAGTCCCCCGTCTCGAACCCAACGGGTCCGGGACGGGAAAGCGGCCAAGCCTTGAGCGTGCAGCCGAGGGTATCCAAGGTCAGAGGACGGAAGCTTTGCGGTTGCCGTTGCGTTAACGAGATACGGCCGGATGCGTCCCGGCGGAGACAGCGTGGTCGCGGCTCACGCCGCTCCTACAATATTCGGTTGCCGTTGCCGTTGCCGTGAAAGCTTGGCGCAGTTCCGAACTTGCGATGCAACCGTAGACCCGGAGGGCGCCGCACAGGACGTGCGGCGTTTTCCGATAAGACAAGGATGTCTTATCGGAAAATCCCGACGCGCGCTGCGAACTCGCAGGGGAGCTTCGTCAAGGAGAGCCCTTTTCTTTGGTTACCTTTCTTTTGGGCTCAGCAAAAGAAAGTAACCCGGCCGCTTTAGCGGACGGAAGCTCCAGATTTTGCTGTACGGCTCTGCGGTAGGAGGCGCGGCAACGGGAAATGGCGCGGTCGCGGCTTGCGCCGCTCCTACCCATGGGGCCACTAGCCTCAGGACGCGAACTCGCGCCGCACGTCGTCGAAATCCATGACCGGCCGTACTTCCAGCCGGCCGGTGCGGCTCCAGGGGAAGGACTCGGCGATGCGCACGGCTTCGGCCATGTCGGCCGCTTCGATCAGGTTGAAGCCGCCCAGGTACTCTTTGGCTTCGGCGAAGGGGCCGTCCATGAAGGTGGTGCGGCCGTTGCGCGTGCGCAGCGTGGTCGCCTGCGCCGGCGGCGCGAGCATCTGCGAATCCAGCAGCACGCCGGCGTCGCGCATCGCATCGGCGTGGGCGAGGCAGCCGCGCATCATCGTGCCGAACTCGCCCTCGGGCAGGGCTTCGATCAGGCTGTCGTCGTTGTAGATCATGACCAGATATTTCATGGCGTCCTCTGGGGCAGGCAGGAAGGCGTTCGTCGATGGGTCCGGTAGCGGCGAGGGCTGGGAAGCGCGCCGCGAGGACTGCGGCGCCGAGCATAACGCCGTGGCCGCGCGATGCATCAGTGACGAAACTCATGCATCGCATCCGCTCGTGGCGTTCGCCGGATGAATGCGCAGGGCACCACCGCATCGGTGCGGCACTCTGCCGGGCGGCCGTCGCAGGGCCTGCGATCCCGGCTGCAGCGACGACGCCTATCTCTGCGGTGATCGACGTGCGGCGAGGGCTGCGGCGACAATGCCGAGGTTCCGCAACGCTTGGCCACGCCCGATGTCCGAAGTTTTCGCTTGCCGCCCCATCGCCTACCTGCGCTCGCCGTATGCGCAGCGCATCGATGCGCCGCACCAATCGACGGTGGTGCAGGGCACGCAGAGCGGCGAGGTGGTCGAGGCTCGGCTGGAATTCGTCGACGACCTGGCGCCGGAGGCCTATGCCGACCTGGCCGGGTTCGAACGCATCTGGCTGATCTTCGCGTTTCATCGCAGCCAGGGCTGGAAGGCGCAGGTGAAACCGCCGCGCGGCGGGCCCAAGCGCGGGGTGTTGGCGACGCGTTCGCCGCACCGGCCCAATCCGCTGGGGCTGTCGGCGGTGGAGCTGGTCGCGGTCGAACCCGGTGCGCTGATCCTGCGCGGCGTGGACCTGCTCGACGGCACCCCGGTGCTCGACATCAAACCCTACGTGCCTTACGCCGATGCCTTCGCCGGATCGCGCGCCGGCTGGATCGACGAGATCGACGCCGCGCAGGGCCGGCAATCGGCGCCGGGGCCGAAGCGCCCGCGCAAACCCCCGGGCGGCCAGGCCGGTTGAGGCCTGGCGGCTCGTCTGGCGGCGGCCGCGAATCGATCGAAACGAAGGGCTTGACCGCTACGGTCTGTCGCTGTAATTTCCGTTTAGGTTAATTAGCTAATTGGTTTAGATGTAGGCCCTGCAAGGCCCGGCGCCCTTCGGGGCGAGCGGCTTCCCCTTTCGCCCGAGGAATTCCTATGACGTTCGATGGCTCCAGCACCGCCGACACCGCTTCCGCCGACCGCACCACCCACAGCGTCGACGACCACAGCATCACCTTGCAGCGCGTCCTCAACGCCCCGCGCGAACTGGTGTTCGCGGCCTGGACCGACCCCGTGCAGGTGGCGAAGTGGTGGGGGCCGCACGGCTTCAACAGCGAAGTGCGTCAGATGGACGTCGCGGTCGGCCGCATGTTCCGCATCTGCATGGTCGCGTCCGACGGCGCCGAGTACCCGATCAAGGGCACCTATCAGGAGATCGTCGCGCCCGAGCGCCTGGTCTACATCGACGATTGGGACGACGACAGCAAGCCCTCGCAGCAGTCGCGTGTCACCGTGACCTTCGCCGAACACGGTGCCGGCAAGACCTTGCTGACCCTGGAGATGCGCTTCGGTTCGATCGCCGAGCGCGTCGAAGCCGAGCAGCAGGAAGTCATCCCGGGTTGGGGCGAATGCTTCGAACGCCTGGACGCGCTGGTGTCCGCGCACTGACGCTCGAAGCGTGCACGCCATCGCGCGCCGGCCTGCACCGCCGGCGCGCGGCGGTCGTACACTGGGCGACCGCACGCGCCCGGCGCGACTCTCGCGCCGTCGTCCGCGTCATCGCCTCCGCGGAGTGTCCATGCCGTCCGTTTCCGAAGCTTCCCCGCTGTCCGCGCATGCGCGCAGCGACGCGCCCGCGATCGTTTCGATCAAGGGCCTGACCAAGACCTATGCCGGCGGTTTCCAGGCGCTCAAGGGCGTCGACCTCGACATCCGACGCGGCGAGATCTTCGCCCTGCTCGGGCCCAACGGCGCCGGCAAGACCACCCTGATCAGCATCGTCTGCGGCATCGTCAATCCCAGCGGCGGCCAGGTGCTCGCCGACGGCCACGACATCGTCCGCGACTACCGCGCCGCGCGCTCGGCGATCGGGCTGGTGCCGCAGGAGCTGCACACCGATGCCTTCGAGACGGTGTGGGACACGGTCAAGTTCAGCCGCGGCCTGTACGGGCGGGCGCCGAATGCGGCGTATCTGGAAAAAGTCCTGCGCGACCTGTCGTTGTGGGAAAAACGCGGCGAGAAGATCATGGCCCTGTCCGGCGGCATGAAGCGGCGCGTGTTGATCGCCAAGGCGCTGTCGCACGAGCCGACGATTCTGTTCCTGGACGAGCCGACTGCGGGCGTCGACGTCGAGCTGCGTCGCGAGATGTGGGCGATGGTGTCGCAGCTGCGCGACAGCGGCGTCACCATCATCCTGACCACGCACTACATCGACGAGGCCGAGGAAATGGCCGACCGGGTCGGGGTGATCAACCACGGCGAGATCGTGTTGGTCGAGGAAAAGCGCGCGCTGATGCGCAAGCTCGGCAAGAAACAGCTGACCCTGCAGTTGCAGACCGCCTTGTCGACCCTGCCCGAGGCCCTGGCCAGCGATGCGCTGAGCCTGTCGGACGACGGCCACGAGCTGGTCTATACCTTCGATGCTCAATCCGAGGAGACCGGCATCGCCGCCCTGCTGCGGCGCCTGGGCGAGCACGGCATCGACTTCAAGGACCTGCACACCAGCCAGAGCTCGCTGGAAGAGATTTTCGTCAACCTGGTCAAATCGCCGCGCCAGGCCGGCGCGGAGGTGCGCGCATGAACCGGCACGCGATCAAGGCGATTTATTTCTTCGAGATGCACCGCACCTTCCGCACCCTGATGCAGTCCATCGCCACGCCGGTGCTGTCGACCTCGCTGTACTTCATCGTGTTCGGCTCGGCGATCGGCTCGCGCATGGTCGAGATCGGCGGGGTCAGCTACGGCGCCTTCATCGTGCCGGGCCTGATCATGATGGCCTTGCTGACCGAGAGCATTTCCAACGCCTCCTTCGGCATCTACCTTCCGAAATGGTCGGGCACGATCTACGAGCTGCTGTCGGCGCCGGTGTCGTTCCTGGAGGTGATCGCCGGCTACGTCGGCGCGGCGGCGACCAAGTCGGTGATGCTGGGCATCCTGATGCTGATCACCGCGCGCTTCTTCGTCGATTTCGAGATCGTGCACCCGGTCTGGATGGCGGTGTTCCTGGTCCTGACCGCGGTCACCTTCAGCCTGTTCGGCTTCATCATCGGGGTGTGGGCCGACGGCTTCGAGAAGCTGCAGATGATCCCGATGATGATCGTGATGCCGTTGACCTTCCTCGGCGGCAGTTTCTACTCGATCGACATGCTGCCGCCGTTCTGGCGCAGCGTCTCGCTGTTCAACCCGGTGGTCTACCTGGTCAACGGCTTCCGCTGGAGCTTCTACGGCAAGTCCGATGTCGACATCGTCCTCAGCGTCGGCATGACCACGGGTTTCATGCTGCTGTGCCTGGTCGCGGTGTGGTGGATCTTCCGGACCGGGTACAAGTTGAAGAGTTGAGGTGTGCGCGGGATGAGGCGGGCCTGCCCTTCTCCCGCGAGCCATTCCTTCTCGCGCAAGCGGGGATTTGCCTTTCCCTTCTCCCGCAAGCGGGCATTTGCCTTTCCCTTCTCCCGCAAGCGGGAGAAGGTGGCCCGAAGGGCCGCATGAGGGCAGGCGTGTTGCCATAATTGCCTCGCGTGCCCTCACCCCAACCCCTCTCAGCCTTGCACTCCCTGCGGTCGCCGCAAGCGAGAGAGGGGCTTCAATCGAAAGGGAGAAGGGGAATCGAGGCGGCTTGGGGTTTCGGCCGGGAGTCGCTTCAGCCCGCCTGCCGCACCGCCTCACCCCAGGGTATGCTTCGCCGATTCCGGTCCGGCCGCGTTGAGCGCAGCGCGGGCGTCGTGCCGGACCGATTCCGGGAGCCTCGCCGATGCAGACGAACCAGCAGGAACTTCATCGCGGTCTGAGCGAACGCCATATCCGCCTGATGGCGCTCGGCGCCGCGATCGGCGTCGGCCTGTTCCTCGGCTCGGCCAATGCCATCAAGTTGGCCGGCCCCGGCATCCTGCTGGCCTATCTGCTCGGCGGCGCGGCGATCTTCATCATCATGCGCGCGCTCGGCGAGATGGCCGTGCATAACCCGGTCGCCGGCTCCTTCAGCCGCTACGCCCGCGACTACCTCGGGCCGCTCGCCGGTTATCTGACCGGCTGGAACTACTGGTTCCTGTGGCTGGTGACCTGCGTGGCCGAGATCACCGCGGTCGGCATCTACATGCAGGTCTGGTTCCCGGATACGCCGCAGTGGATCTGGGCGCTGGCCGCGCTGATCGCGATGGGCTCGGTCAACCTGATCACGGTCAAGGCCTACGGCGAGTTCGAATTCTGGTTCGCGATGATCAAGGTCGTGACCATCGTGGTGATGATCCTCGCCGGCCTGGCGATGATCGTGTTCGGCTTCGGCAACAACGGCGTGGCCATCGGCATCAGCAACCTGTGGGCGCACGGCGGCTTCTTCCCGAACGGCGCGCAGGGCGTGCTGATGTCGCTGCAGATGGTGATGTTCGCCTACCTCGGCGTGGAAATGATCGGCCTGACCGCCGGCGAGGCCGCCAACCCCGGCAAGTCGATTCCCGATGCGATCAACTCGGTGTTCTGGCGCATCGTGATCTTCTACGTCGGCGCACTGTTCGTGATCCTGTCGCTGTACCCCTGGAACGAGCTCGGCACCACCGGCAGCCCGTTCGTGATGACCTTCGAGCGCCTGGGCATCCGCGAGGCCGCCGGCATCATCAACTTCGTGGTCCTGACCGCGGCGCTGTCCTCGTGCAACGGCGGCATCTTCAGCACCGGCCGCATGCTCTACAACCTGGCCCAGCAGAAGCAGGCGCCGGCGTTCTTCGCCAACACCTCGCGCGGCGGCGTGCCGCGCGCGGCGATCCTGGTGTCGGTGGTGGCGCTGCTGTTCGGCGTGCTGCTGAACTACCTGGCGCCGAAGGAAGTGTTCGTCTGGGTGACCTCGATCTCGACCTTCGGCGCGATCTGGACCTGGGCGGTGATCCTGGTTTCGCACATGCGCTTCCGCAAGGCGCTCAGCGCCGAGGAACGCGCGCGCCTGGCCTTCAAGATGCCGATGTATCCGGTGGCTTCGTGGGTCGCGCTGGCCTTCCTGGTGCTGGTGGTCGGCCTGATGGCGTACTTCCCGGATACGCGCGTGGCGCTGTATGTCGGCCCCGCGTTCCTGATCCTGCTGGTAGTGCTGTACTACGCGGTCGGCTTCCACAAGCGCGACACCGCGGTGGCGCAGGGCGCCTGATCGCTGCCGCTCGAAGCCCCTCTCCCGCGTGCGGGAGAGGGGGTGGATGAGGGCGCGTAACGCTGGTGCGGCCGTAGCTAGTTATTCAAGGCAAAGCAAAGAGCGCCCTCACCCTAGCCAGGGAATGCCCGCAGTTCATTCCCCGCCAACCGCCGCACCGCGCGCCGGCGCCGAGGCCTGCAGCCCGCGCGCCGTTTCCGCCAGCCGCAGGAATTCGCCGCGATAACCGTTGCGGTCGTCGCCGCGCGCATCCGCCGCGAGTTTGATCACGCCGTCCCAGCCGAAGTTCGCGTCGACGTGGGTACCGCCGCGCAGCAGGTCGCCGAAACCGGCCACCGAGGCGGCGAAGCGCAGGCGTTCGCTCGCTTGCGCGGCGATGTCCTGGCGTCGCAACGGGGTCTCGATCAGGCGGCTGTCGTTCTCGCCGGGACGCTTGTAGCGCAGGCGCAGCAGAGCGAGTTCGTCCTTGCGCACGCCGTCGTCGGCCTTGGCCTCGCCGGCCGGCTTGGCCGCCGCGTAACGCAGCGGATCGACCGACTCGCCGCCGGACCCGACCAGGGCCACTTCGTACAAGGCGGTGACATCGTGGCCGGCGCCGATCTCGCCGGCGTCGACGCGGTCGTTGTTGAAGTCCTCGCGCCGCAGCAGGCGGTTTTCGTAGCCGATCAAACGGTACTCGGCGACCACCGCCGGGTTGAACTCGACCTGGATCTTGACGTCGCCAGCGATGGTCAGCAGGGTCGAGCCCAGTTCTTCGCCGAGCACTTTCTGTGCTTCCAGGGCGCTGTCGATATAGGCGTGG
The DNA here is from genome assembly GCF_052045105.1 of Lysobacter sp. 22409. NCBI lineage: Bacteria > Pseudomonadati > Pseudomonadota > Gammaproteobacteria > Lysobacterales > Lysobacteraceae > Lysobacter > Lysobacter sp. 22409. Next base: position 9,050 of record NZ_JBQEOE010000006.1, read on the forward strand.
TTACCGTTGCCGACGTCGGCCAACTGCTCGGCCATGGCGTCGTTGTAGTTGCCGCTGCCGAAACCGAGCGTGCTCAGGGCGATGCCCGACTTGCGCTGGTCGGCGACCAGGGTCTCCAGCGCCTTCTGGTCGACCGTGCCGACGTTGAAGTCGCCGTCGGTGGCGAGCAGGACACGATTGATGCCGTCGGGGATGAAGGCCTGGCGCGCGGTGGCGTAGGCCAACTGGATGCCGTCGCCGCCGTTGGTCGAGCCGCCGGCCTGCAGGCGTTCGAGCGCATCGAGGATCTCGCCGCCGCGGTCGCCCGGCGTCGGCGGCAGCACCAGGCCGGCCGAGCCGGCATAGACCACGATCGAGATCCGGTCCTGCGGGCGCAGTTGTTTGACCAACTGGGCGAAGGCTTTCTTCAGCAGCGGCAGCTTGTCGGGCTCGTCCATCGAGCCGGAGGTGTCGATCAACAGCACCAGGTTGGCCGGCGGCAATTCGCTGCGGTCGACGTCGTAGCCCTGGATGCCGATCTGCATCAGCACGTGCTTGGCGTTCCACGGTGCCGGCGCGAGCTCGGTGCTGACCTTGAACGGCGTGTCCTTCGAGTCCGGCGCCGGGTAGCCGTAGTCGAAATAGTTGATGAGCTCCTCGACCCGCACCGCGTCCTTGGGCGGCAGTTCGCCGGCGGCGAGCATACGGCGGACGTTGGCGTAGCTGCCGGTGTCGACGTCGATGGAAAAGGTCGAGACCGGTTGCTCGGCGGCGCGGTGGATCGAGTTGGGTTCGATCTCGGCGTATTTCTCGGTGTTGGCGGGGGCCGACTGGTCGGGCTCGGCCATCAGGACTTTCGCGGGCATCGGCATCGACACCGCTTCGGCCGAAGCCGGCGCGTCGGCGCGTTCGACTTTCTTGCTGCAGGCGCCCAGCAGCAGGGCGAAGGCGATGCCGCAGGCGAGGGCGGCAGCGGGCAAGCGGGTGGGGGTAGGGCGATTGCGCAGCAACATGGTGATCCTCCGTTGATCGGGTTGTGCGTCTTGGGAACGTCGGCCGGCGCGCGATGGGGTCGAGGCGACGGCGATGGCCACACTAGGCAAGTGCGTCTTCGCTTTTCGTTATGACCGCCGTCGTTTTCCGTTGGCCCGGCTTGGTCCACAATCTGCGTTCATTACGAATGCCGGCGCCGGGGAGGCGCCAGGCCCCGATGACCCCCGACCGGCTCGCCACCGCCGACCTGCTGCGGCTCGCGCTCGACGCCATCCACCAGGCGCGCGACGTCGAGGCCGTGCGCCTGCTGCAGCGCGTGCTCGAACGCGAACCGGACAATCTGCACGTGCAGTACCTGCTGGCGATCCAACACGCCCAGCTCGGCTTGTTCGATCGCGCCGAGGAACGCTTGCGCGCGGTGCTGGCGGTGTTGCCGGAATTCGTCGTCGCCCGTTTCCAGTTGGCGCAGTTGCTGTTGATGCGCGGCACCGCCAAGGACGCGTGCGAATGGCTGGCGCCGGTGCTGGCCCAGGCCGATCCGCTCGGCGCTTATGCGCGCGGCCTGTCGGCCGCGGCCGAAGGCGACCGCGACCGCGCCTGCGCCGTGCTCGAAGCGGCGCTGCGCTTGCCGCAACCGGTGCCGGCCCTGGCCGGCGACATGCGCCGGCTGTGCGAACAGTGGCGCGAGACCGCCACCGCCTGAGCAGGCCCGGGCGCTGCGCTCAGGGGCGCAGATTGACCGCGAGCAGGCCGAGCACGGCCACCGCGACCAGGACGAAGTGGATCAGTTGCAGGTTGTCCTGGCGGATGTAATAGGCGAACCAGCTGCCGCCGACCGCCATCAGGAAGCTGGTCGCCATCAGCGCGGTCAGCGCCAGGTTGGCCAGGATGATCGCGTCGGCGGAGGTGGCGAGGCCGGCCAAGGCGGCGACCGTCGCCCACAACAGCACGACCGTGACCATCTCGGCGCCGAGCACGATCGAGAATGCGGCGCGGTGCCAGGAAGTTTGCTCGATCCTGCGCGACAGCAGGGGCGATTGGATCGCCGGGGCTTGCTCGAACGGCGCCATGCGCATGATCGAACCGAGCGCGAACACGCCATTGCGGAAGGCGATGAGGTTGTTGAACGCGACCACGGTGAGCCACAACGCCAGACCGGCGATGAAGACGAGCTTGAACAACAACAGGCTGGCAGCGAGGGACATGCGGATCTCCGGAAGGTCGTAGCGGTGCGCCCCGCCGCGGGCGCGGCATTCGGGGGCTGTTGCTGTATCGACGATCCAGGAGGCGGGTTTAAGACATCGCCCGCGAAAAAAATGTCAGCAAACAACATGGCGACGCGCCGTGCCCCGATGGGCAACGGCGCGGCGCGGGCAGGCGGACTCAGTCGGCCTGCGGTGCTTCGGTCAGGTAATAGGGCTCGACCTGGCCCTTGACCTTCATCGTCATCGGGTTGCCGCGGCGGTCGAGCGATTTGCCGACCGGCAGGCGCACCCAGCCTTCGCTGACGCAGTATTCCTCGACGTTGTTCTTCTCCACGCCGTTGAAGCGCAGGCCGATCCCGCGTTCGAGCACGGCCGGGTCGTAATAGGGGCTGCGCGTGTCGTTGGAGAGGCGGTCGGGCGGGGTGTCGGTCATGCTGGCGCTCTTTCGGTAGTGAACTGACGTGGTACGAGGCCGACCCGGCGCGGGGCGACCGGGGCGTTGGAGATTCGGCGCTCAGGATACGCGCACCGTCGTGCCCGGCCCAGTCCGCGCGGCGGCGGGTTTTGGCGCGGTGCCTGCGCGGCCGCGTCGATGCCGGCGGTGAGCTCGGGGCGCCGTGAAAGTCCGGCGCCCGGACAAACGCGGGAAACCGCGGGCGAATTCGCCCCACTGCCGGCCGCGACGGCTGCGGTGAAATTACAGGGTAAGCGCCGCGACCGTCCAGGCTTGGCCATCGCGGCGCGCTGGTGCAGGATCGGGCGTCGCGCCGCCGGCGCCGGAGAGCCCGATGATCCTGCGATCCCCCCTGCTTGCCTGGAGCCTGTCGATGACGCTTGTTACCGCACCCGCCACCGCCGCCGAACAGCGCGCGCAGCCCGAGTTGTTGGTGGGCTGCTACACCGGTGCGGTCTGCAAGGGCATCGGCCGCTATCGTTTCGACCCCGCCCAGGGGCGCATCGAGCCGCAGCCGCTGGAAGTGATCGAGACCGACAACCCCTCGTGGTTCGCCTTTTCCGCCGATGGCCGCCGCTTGTTCGCGGTCAACGAGAACGGCCCCGAGTCGGACGACCCGGTCGGCCGCGCCAGCAGCTTCGCCCTCGCGCGCGGAGACGACCGCTCGCGGCCGCTGTCGCAGGCCAACTGTCTCGGCGACGAGCCCGCGCATGCGGCGCTGAGCCTGGACGGGCGCTATTTGTTCGTCGCCAACTATTCGGTCAACGCAGATCCCGGCGGCACGCTCGCGGTGATGCCGGTCGACGGCGACGGCCGCCTGCAGTCGGCGGTGCAGGTGCTGACCCATCGCGCCAGCCAGGCCGATCGCGAACGCCAGCTGTCGACCCATGTGCATGCCGCGGTGCCGTCGCCGGACGGCAGGCATGTGTTCGCCGCCGACCTCGGCGCCGACAAGGTCTATGCCTATCGCTACGACCCGGCGCGCAGCGGCGAACGTCCGCTGCGCGCGGCGGCGACGCCGTTCCTGGAACTGCCGCCCGGCAGCGGCCCGCGTCATCTGCTGTTCGATGCCTCCGGACGGCATGCGTATCTGACGCTGGAGATGAGCGGCGAGGTAGTGGTGCTCGACTACGCCGATGGCCGCCTGCAACCGGTGCAGACGCTGGCGATGGACCCGGGCCGGAGCAGCGGCAATGCCGCCGCGGCGTTGCATCTGTCCGCCGACGGCCGCTTTTTGTATGCGAGCAACCGCGGCGAGGACAACCACATCGCCGTGTACGCGGTCGATGCGGACAGCGGGCGTTTGTCGGCGCTGCAGCGTCGCAGCAGCGAAGGCCGCGGGCCGCGCGAATTCGCGCTCTCGCCCGATGGCCGTCATCTGATCGTCGCCAACCAACACAGCGGCAACCTGGTGGTGATCGAGCGCGATCCCGCCGACGGCAGGCTCGGCAAGACCGTGCAAACGCTCGAAGCGGTGGCGCCGTCGGACATCAAGTTCGCGCCGGCTAACTGAGTTCGCTGGCCGTTCGCGGCAACACGCCGCCGCACCCGCACCTGGTTTCGCCCTCGCAAGGCCCGGCATGTCCGGGCCTTGTAGTTTCCGAAACCCGGCATGTCAGGGCCTTGTGCGTTTCGTAGCCCGGCATGTCCGGGCCTCGTACGTTTCCGGGCCGCGGCGGGGCGGTCGGGCTGGGCAGGCGCGGAGCCGGGAGACCCCACTGGGGTCAGCCCGAGGATGAAGGCCGCCGGCCGCCGGAGGAAGATGACGCGGTGCAGCGCAGCTTGCTTCCTGCAGCGGGAGAGGCCGGATCGACGGTCGTGAGACCAGACGCCAACCGGCGCAGTTCAGGGGTGATGGAAGTCGCGAATCGCGATTTTGCTACGCAAAACCGCCTCGAACAGCACTTGCCAGTCAGGCAAATGCAGTACAAGGACCCCGCGGGGAATTTTTAATTCTCATGGGGAAACAAAAATGAACAAATATTCCGAACGCCGGTTCGCCGCCTGCCTGCCGTCGTCGCTGTCGCTCGCCGTGGTCGGCCTGTTGGCCCTCGCCGCGCCCTGGCTCGCCATCGCCGGACCGGCGCCCGAGGACCGGGGCCTGGCCCAGCGTCTGCAGGTCGAGGAATCGCTGGCGCGGGTCGACCGCGCCGTCTACGCCGACTACTTCCGCCAGGCCTATGCGCGCTATCCGGCGATCCCGGCCGGCACGCTCGAATCGGTCGCCTACGTCATGAGCCGCTGGCAGCACCTGCAGCCGAGCACAGCCCAATACGGCGAGCAGCACCAACACATGCCGCGCTCCTACGGCGTCATGGGCCTGTACCGCGGCGAAGGCTTCGCCGACCAGGTCGGCGAGGGCGCCCGGCTGCTCGGCGTGCCGGCGGCGCGGGTGCAGCGCGATCCCTTGAGCAACATCCTCGCTGCCGCCGCCTTGCTCGATCGCGAGCTGCGCGCCGATGGCGTCGGAGCGAAGGCTACGCCCGAGGCCACGCGCCCGGCGCTGGAGCGTTATGCCGGCTTCGCCCGCGGCGACAACGCGCTCGCGCGCAGCGCCATCCAGGACCACGCGCGTTCGAGTTTTGCCTTCGACGTGCTGCTGGCCCAGGACAAGGGCGTCAACGACCGCGGCATCGTCGTGCCGGAGCGTCCGGTGGCCTGGGAGCGCGCCTTCGACGCGCGCAAGCTGGTGCAACTGCGCGCACCGTTCGTGCGCCTGGACCTGGCCCGCGATCGGGTCGAGACGCAGGGCCTGAAAAGCGGCGACTACGCCATCGACCCGCTCAGCGAAACCCTGACCGCGCCGGGCCTCGACAGCGCCGACACCAAGAGCACCGACTACGGTCCGGCCTTGTGGGTGGCGTCGCCGTATCACTCGCCCCGCACCTCGTACGACTCGGTCACCATCCATACGATGCAGGGCTATTACGCCGGCAGCATTTCCTGGTTCCAGAACAACCCCAAGAGTGTCAGCGCGCACTATCTGATCCGTAGCTCGGACGGCCAGATCACCCAGATGGTGCGCGAGGACCGCGCCTCGCATCACGTCGGCATCCACAACAAAACCACGCTCGGTATCGAGCACGAAGGCTTCATCAACAACGCCAGCTGGTACACCAGCGCGATGTACAACGCCTCGGCGGCGCTGACCCGGCACTTCTGCGCCCGCTACAGCGCGATCAGCTGCGCCAGCGCGTTCCGCGGCCCGGGCGGCAGCGGCGTCAACGTGTTGCCGACCAGCGTCAAGGTCAAGGGCCACCAGCATTACAGCGGCCAGGACCACACCGACCCCGGCATCAACTGGGACTGGGCGCGCTACTACAACCTGCTCAACCCGGGCAGCGGCACCGGCACCGTGATCGACAGCTTCGAGAGCACGGTCGGCCACTTCGACACCGGCCCGGCCTATTCGGGCAGCACCACCGGTATCGCCGCGACTTCGCTCGGCGAGCGCAACTGCGCCACCCGCAAGAACGGCGAATGCTCCCTGCGCGTGCTGCTCAAGGACGACACCGCCAGCGCCAGCGATTGGGCGGTGCGCTTGTTGTCGGCCAGCGGCACGCCGGCCAGCAACGCCGCGCTGACGCGCGCCAACGGCAAGGTCGGGTTCTGGGTCTACACCGGCGCGACCGGCATGAGCGCCGCGCTCGGCGTCGACGACAGCGACGGCACCGAGCGTTCGATCAGCCGTGCGATCCCGGCCGGCACCTGGACCTACCTGGAGTGGCGCCTGGACGACGCCGCCCAGTGGGACGCCTGGGTCGGCAACGCCAACGGCGCGATCACCGCCAGCACGGTCAAGCTCGACGCGATCTGGCTGTACCGCGACCAGACCAGCTACGACGTCAACCTCTATCTCGACGACGTCCAGGTCAAGTACTGATCCGACCAAGCACTGATCCGAGAGTTTCACCACCGATCCCTCCGCGCGCAGGCCGNCAACCGGCCTGCGCGCTTCGGATCATCGCGGCCGCACGCGCACCACTTCGCACCGCCGATCGGCGTGAAGCGCGCCTGCGGACGGTTTCGTCACTCCCAGGGGATCGTCCATGTCCGAGCACCCGCAAGCGCCCGAAGCGCCGCGCCCATCGAGATCGCCGCGTCGCCTGCCGACCTGGTTGGCGGTCCTGGCCCTGCTGCTGGCCGGCGCCGTATTCGCGCAATGGCTGCGCACGCCGGGCGCGGCGCATCGAGCCAGCCGCGCCGGCTCGACCACGCCGGCTTCGAACAGCGCATCCGCCAGCCGCGCGCTCGATATCCGCGTACGCGACAGCGTCAGCGGCCGCGCGCTGGATTCGCACCTGGTCGTAATCGCACGCGGCGCCGAAGCGCGCGTGCACGACCTCGGCATCACCACCCGCGGCGGCCGCGTCGCCGCCCTGGCCGAAGGCCGCTACGAGCTGATCGTCAGCGCGCCGGGCTACGACAGCCTCAGCACCCGGGTCGAGATCGACGCCGCGCCGGTATTGCCGGTGACCGTGTGGCTGTCGCCGTCGATGCCGTCCGAAGCCCTGGATCTGTTGGCGCTGAAGGCAGCGGCTTGCGCGCAGTGCGCGGTGTTCAGCGGCCATGTCTACGATCGCAGCGGCCGTCCGGTCGCCGGCGCGCAGGTGCGCAGCAGCCAAGGCGCAGGCACGACCGCCGACGGCGAGGGTTATTTCGAGTTGTCCGCGCACCTGCCGCGGGCCCTGGCGCGCGACAGCGAGGCCTTGCCGGCGACGGTGGAGATCACCGTCAGCGCCAAGGGTTATCGCAGCCAGCGCCTGACCGGGCTGCCGCTGCTCAACGACAGCCGTCACCTGATCGTCGATCTCGAAGCCGGCGCCGGTTCGACCGTGGTGATCGATCGCAGCCACGTGCAAGTGCGTGCGCGCCAGCGCGAAGACCAGCAACGGCCGCACTCGGCCGCCGATGCGCTGCAGGCCGAATCCGACGCCACTGCCGACGAAGACGCCGCGCTCGACCCGCGGCGCCCGGCCTCGGTCGCGATCGCGCAGCGCCTGATCGCGCAGGCGGTCAGCGTGCCGGTGCCGTCGAGCATCCGCGTCGGCACTAATTGTTCGGGGCGTTCCTGCAGCGGCGTGTCGGTCTACGGTTTCGAAGACTACGTCGGCCGCGGCCTCGACGAGGAGTGGATCCCGTCCTGGGACGCCGACTCGCTTGCCGCCGGTGCCGTCGCCTACCGCAGCTATGCGGCGTATTACGTCGCCCACCCGGTCAACAGCCGCTACGACATCTGCAACAGCACCTCCTGCCAGGCCTTCAACGCCGACAGCGTGTCGGCGACGGTCGCGGCCGCGGCGGCCACGCGCGGCGTGCTGCTGACCCGCGACGGCAAGACCGCGGCCTTCAGCGAGTACTCCTCGGAGAACAACGCCTGGGACAGTCCCAGCGACGGCCTGTCCTGCGTCAACAACGACCTGAGCTGCGGCAACGGCCGCAACGGTTCGCCGCGCAATAACTGGCCGTGCCTGTCCGACGAGGTCGGGCGCAACCGCGGTTGCTTCGGCCACGGACGCGGCATGAGCCAATGGGGCACGCAGCGTTGGGCCGCCAACCACGGCCGCGACTGGCGCTGGATCGCCAACCACTACTTCAACAACAACAACAGCCCCGGCGGCATGCGCAATGCCTTCCTCGCCAACGAGGGCGGCGGCGGGCCGGGCGGCGGCGCGATCGTGCTCGACGGCTTCGAGAGCGGCGTCGGCCGTTTCGCCAGCGCGCCGACCGCGTCCGGCAGCACGATCGGCGTGTCGACCGCATCCTTGGCCCAGCAAGACTGCGCCACGCGCAAGAACGGCAGTTGCTCGTTGCGGGTCTTGCTCAAGGACGACCCCGCCGTCGCCAGCGCCTGGGCGGTGCGCCTGTTGTCGGGCGGCGGCACACCGGCCAACAACGTCGAGCTGGTGCGCAATGGCGGCAAGGTCGGCTTCTGGGTCTACACCGGCGCCAGCGGGCTCAGCGCGAGCCTGAGCATCGACGACAGCGACGGCACCGAGCGCGCGATCAGCCGCGCGATTCCGAGCGGGCAATGGACCTGGCTGGAATGGTCGCTCGGCGATGCCGCGCAGTGGAACGCCTGGGCCGGCGCCAGCAACGGCACGATCGACGCCGCCAGCGTGCGCCTGGATGCGGTGTGGTTCCTGCGCGAGCAGACCAGTTACGACGTCAACCTCTATCTGGACGACGTCCAGATCCTGCACTGACCCCCTTCAACCGCGTCGCGCCGCCGGCAACGGCGCGGCCATCACCGATGGAGTATCCCCGCCATGAACGCAGTCAACGCAAGACGTATCCGACTTCGCGGCCTGTCCGCGCTGTTCGCCTTCGCCGCCTTGTTCGCCACGGCCGCCGAAGCCGCGCCGAACTTCCAGATGCCGTTTCCCTGCGGCCAAACCTGGGCCGGCCAGACCCGCTCCAACCACCGCCCGCAGAACTCGGTCGACTTCAATCGCGCCAACGATGAGGGCGACACCGTGGTCGCCTCGGTCGGCGGCACCGTCAGCGTGGTGCGCAACCTCGGCGACACCAGCTACGGCAAGTACGTGGTGATCGATCACGGCGGCGGCTGGAGCACCCTGTATGCGCATCTGAATTCGTACTCGGTCTCGGTCGGCCAGAGCGTCGCCGCCGGCAAGGCGATCGGCACCGTCGGCAACACCGGCGGCTCGTTCGGCGCCCACCTGCACTTCGAAGAGCGCTTGAACGGCAGTGCCCAACGCATCCGTTTCAACGGCGCGTTGATCAAGTACTTCGACGAAAGCGGCAACAGCACCAACTACACCAGCCGCAACAGCTGCAGTGGCGGCGGCACCGGTTCGGGCACGGTCAATACCAACGGCACCCCGCTGAACGTGCGTTCCGGTCCCGGCACTTCGTACTCGATCGTCGGCAGCCTGGCCGACGGCACCGCGGTGACGATCCAGTGCCAGACCACCGGTACCTCGGTCACCGGCACCTACGGCACCAGCAACATCTGGAACCGGATCGGCAGCGGTCGCTTCATTCCCGATGCCTACACCTACACCGGCTCGGACGGTCGCGTCGCACCGCCTTGTTGATGCGCCGAGGGCGGTCGTAGTCCGATTGCCCTCAGTAACCCCTCTCCCGTCCACGGGAGAGGGGCTTTGTTGCGCTTGTGCCGGCGGATTCGTTTCGCAGGCGCGGAATGCAGCGCGGAACAAGCGCCGCGTTATCCTGCGACGAGGTTCCGCCGGTTTGAAACGCGTATGAAATCCAGCCAGGTGCTGTTGGTCGCCCTTATCTCCGCCGTCTTGGGCGCCGCGCTCGGCGCCTATGTGGCGCGTCGCGAGGTAACGGCCGCACCGCCGGCGGCGGCGCTGCCCTCGACACCGGTGCCGCAGCAGCCGGCCGGGGTCGATGCGGCGACGAGTCCGGAATACCTGGTGCTCGGCAACGAGCGGATCAGCTTCGAGTCGTTGCGGCAACGCGCCAGCCGCGATCCGGCTTTCCTGCAAAGTCTGCTGCAGCGCTACCGCAACGAACGCGACCTCGCCGCGCGCGGCGAACTGCTGTCCTTGCTCAATGCGGTGTCGGGCGAGGAGGTGCTGCGTTTCGCCTTGTCGCTCAGCGCCAGCACCCGGCCCGAGGACGAGCGCGATGGCCTGGAGCTGTTGCGCGCGTATTCGATGGACCGCCCTGAAGTGCGGCAGACGTTGTTGGCCAAGCTCGAGCGCGGCGGCGACCCGCAGCGCATGGGCGAATTGGTGGCGATGCTGACCCCGGCGACGATGCCGAGCGAGGACGCCGCGCCGGTGGTCGCCGAACTGGCGGCGCTGGCGCGTCACCCCGATCCGAATCTGCGCGCACAGGCGGTGCTGCAACTTGCGCAATGGGACGACGGCGAACAGGTCGAGGACCTGTTGCACCGCGCGATCCTCGACAACTCGGCGGAGGTACGCGCGAAAGCGATCGCCGGTGTGCTCGGTTCGGGCATCCGCAGCGAGCGCCTCAAGGAAGCCTTGCTCGCCATCGCCGCGGATCCCGAGGCGAGCGTGGCCGATCGCGGCGCGGCGACGTTCGCGCTGCAGCAGTTCCGCCTCAATCGCGCCGAGTACGGCATCTGGCGTCGCGCCCAGGCGCAGTCCGACGAGGAAGGCGGCGAGGGCCGATGAGGCCTCGAACCGGGTGGTCGCCGGCCCGGGTCGCGGGGCGGATCGGCGCTGATCGGGGTTCCGCGGGCCGCCTGGGGCCTGGATCGACCCCGGTTTGGCATCGGTCCGGGACGATCGAATATGAACGCCGTTCAGGTTCGATGCAGCGAGCGGATTCGGTTTATCCGGCGCCCAGTCGTCCAATCGCCAGAAGTAAAATCGTAAAATTCAATGAAATCAATTGGATGAAGCTGGGGCGATAGCCTGCCGGGTGCCTTTGGCACCGCCCGGCTGCAAGCGGCATGTTCCAAACCGTGCACTGGATCGCCTAATCGAATGAACGCGGGTGCGTTTCTCCAATTGATTTTCCCATCGCGGGCCACTACGGTGTACGAGCTGAGTTCGTCAAGGGTCACCGTAGGTCGTGACCCGATGCCGTAGATCGCTGATCCACTCCATCGTTCCACCTCGCTTCCTCCTTGCAACCAGCCCCAACGCCGTGAAAGCGGCATTCCAACACAACGTTTCAAGGAGTAAGCAACATGTCGGATCGTGAGATCGGTACTGTCAAGTGGTTCAACGACGCCAAGGGTTTTGGTTTCATCAGCCGTGAGAGCGGCGATGACGTGTTCGTGCATTTCCGCGCGATCCAGGGCCAGGGCTTCAAGAGCCTGCAGGAAGGCCAGAAGGTCTCCTTCGTCGTGACGCAGGGCCAGAAGGGCCTGCAAGCCGACCAGGTGCAGGCGGTCTGAACCCTCGGGTTCAACGCTGACCTCGCTACCCGCGCCGCAAGGCAGGGTGGCATCGAGAAGCCCGGCGCAAGCCGGGCTTCTTCGTTTTGGGGCTCGCCGGTGGCGGGCTTCTGCATGCTTGGGCCCGGCCGCGCCGTGCTTTTTCGTTTTTTGGCCCAGCTACGCCGGGCCGATCGCATCCGTCCGTCGCCCCGGCTTTCCAATCCGGCCGCCAGGTCGCACCATTTCCCTTCCCCTACGGACGCCACCCCATGAGCGCACCCGACAACGAATCCGACTACGAAGGCGACGAGATCGAATTCGCCGGTGGCGACAGCGACGAGGAACTCGACGAAGAGGCCCTGGTCTGGCAGCTGATGCTGCTGATCAACCCCGGCGACGAGGACACCGCGCTGCAGCAGTTCGCGCGTTACCGCGAAACGTGCGAGGACGACGCCGACGCCGAACCGGCCGAGACCATCCAGGAGGTGATCGACTGGACCTCCGGCTATCGCGTCGACTGGAAGGACACCGGTTCTTTCATCGATTCGATCGCGCAACTGGCCTCGCGCTGGAACCTCAGCGTGGACTGGGGCGTGGAAGATCCCACCGACGAGGACTTCCTCGACGCCACCGACGTGCCCGAGCTGATGGCCAAGGCCTTCGTGCGCCTGCGCGAACACGGCTACACCTTGTGGAACCGCGACACCGGCAGCGACATGTACGCCGGCTGGATCACCCTGCGTCGCGACGACGAGAACATGGAAGCGGTCGCCGCCGCGCTCGGCATCGACATCCGTCTGGGCAGCGACGCTTACTGATCCACGGGTGGCGGCTGAGCGTTCCTACCGCTCCGCTTCAGGGTATGAGCGGCGCAAGCCGCGACCACGCCCTGGCACGACCGACGCCCGCCTCGGCCGCTCATCTGCTGCGCCCGCACTTCAATGCCGGCAGAACGCCGCCAGCCGCGGATGGCGTTCCTCGAACGCCCCGAGCCGGCCGAACACGCCGTCGACATAGCCGACCGCGATGGCGACGATCTTGCGCAGCTTGTGCTCCTCGCACACCAGCACGCACAGCACCTGGTGCAGGGTCAGCAACTCGATCAGCCAATGCACCGACCAGCGCGAGGCGTTGGAGCGCAGCGCGTGGACGGCGTTGCGCGAGGCGTAGTAGCGGCGCCAGGCCACGTGATTGCTGGTCGAAAATATCCCGCGCTTGACGAAGCGCCCGACCTGCTGGCGCATCTCGACCGCGGCGTTGACGTAGACCGGGATGCCCTGGCGGGTCGCGCGCAGGCCGTACTCGATGTCGACGTACTCGATGAAGTAGTCCTCGCGGAACGCGCCGAGCTCGCGATAGGCCGCGGCCGAGATCGCCGAACCCGACGAAATCACGAACAGGGTCGGGATCAGGCCGTCGACGCGGTCGTCGATCCGTTCCGGCCGCGGCATCCGCCCGGCCGGCGAGAACACCGGCAGATAGCGGCCGAGGTTGGCCTCGAACACTTTCGGCCCGAGCACGAAGGCCTGGCTGCCGACCTGGGCGCAGGCCTGCATCATCCGGGCGAAGAATTCCGGGCCGAGCTGCGAATCCTGGTCGAGCAGGAACACCACCTGGCAGCCGCGCGCGAGCAAGGCCTCGACGCCGCGGTTGTAGGCGCCGGAGATGCCGCCGGCGTTGCGGTTGAACACCACCTCGATGCCGGCGCCGCGCAGGCGCTCGTGCAAATCGGCGTCGGCCTCGGGCGAGTTGTCGACGGCGACCACGTGGCGGCAAGCGGCATGCGCATCGTCGAGATGGATCAGGTGCGAGGCGTCCGGATGCCAGAGCACGAACACCACGCCGAAGGCGCGCGGATCGATCGCGCGCGGGGTCCTGGCCGGTTCGACGGCGGTGTCGCCGGGCGGCGGCGGCCCGTAGGGCGCGTCCGCGCCCAGGTCGCGGTCCACCTTCATGCGGCTTCCCGCACCGACAGGATGTCGGTCTCGGCCGGGTTGGCGGTGCGTCCGCGTTCCCACAGCGAGGCGATGACGTGGTCGCGGATGGCTTCGGCCTGCTCGCGCGGCAGCGAGTGCTGGTCGGACATGAAGCTGAAATCCAGCTCGCCGGCGAAGCCCGACATCAGCACCGAGGTGGTGGTGCGCCAGGGCAGGTGCAGGCTCGGGCTGTATACGGTTTCCAGGTGGAAGCCGTGGTAGTCGCGCGGCATCTCGATGCGGCCGACGTTGGACAGGGTGACGTCGTAGGCGTCGAGGTCGGAGCGGCGCTCGGCGATGAACTGGTCGAACACCGAATGCAGCAGTTCCAGGCCGATGAAGAACTCGTAGACGTTGCGGGTCAGGCGCTCGATGCGCTGATTGAGTCGGGCCTTGAACGCGCGCGCCTGATTCCAGTAGCCGAGTTCGTCGATCTGGTCCGGCGGGGTGCGGTTGTCGAGCGCGACGATGGCGCCGGGCGCGGACGCGAACAGGCTGTCGGCGCTGAGCCGCGGCAGGAACTTGCGGATGTCGACCGGCACGAACACCTTGCCGTTGGCGCGGTCGCTGCGGATGGTGCGGAACGCCAGCGAGAACGCGACCGCGATGGCGGCGAACACCGTCACGCCTTCGGCGCGCGCGCGCTCGGCCAGGGCCTGGCTGGCTTCGCGCGGCAGCTTCCAGCGCAACACATAAAACTCGCCCTGCGGTATCGGCGTGCGTTTGCGCCGCACCGCGAAGAACAGACGGAACGCCATCGCCTTCCAGCGCGCGTTGCGGTGGGCGCGGCGATCGTTCAGGACTTCCTCGGGCAGCAAGTCCTCCATGCCGTTGACGCTGGTATGGCGCCCGATATCGAGGTCCGGGCAGTCGCACAGGGCCAGGGTCTCGCGCAGCAGGGTCACCATCGACAAACCGTCGCAGATGCAGTGGTGGCAGGTCAGCAGCAACTCGCCGCCGTCTTCGTCGTGGATCCAGACCGCGCGCATCAGCGGCGCACGGTCGCTGGCGAACGCGGTCTCGCGTTCGATATGCGATTCGCGCAGCCAGTCCTGGTCGTTTTCGCGCGCGACCAGTCGCAGCGGGATCGGCGCGGGATCGTCCTCGAGCACGATCTGCGGCGAGTCGCCGTCGAGCACGGCGCAGCGCAGCATGGGGTGCTTGAGCTGGATGCGGTCGAGGGCGTGGCGCAACTGCTCCGGATCGAGCCGGCCGCGGATGCGCGCGGCCTGGACCAGGGTGAACGGGGTTTCGCGGTCGACGTACATGATCCGCTCGCACAGCATCATCTTTCGTTTCATCGTGTTCTCGCGATCGGGTGAATCGCCAGGCGCGCCGTCGAGGGCGCAGCTGGCCGGGAAAGCTCGGGTGCGGCCATTCGCGCAGTGGCGCGGAGTTCATGCCGTTGCGGTGCCCTCGCCCGATCGGGACGAGGGCGCCGCGGCGATGCGCTCGCCGGTTGGATCAACAGTCCGGAATTACCGCGCCGTTGTTGTCGCGCGCCTCGTCGTTGCCCCAGCGGCTCAGGTAATACGCCGACACCCAGGCCCCGGCCGGGCCGACGTCGAGATCGGTCTTGAGCCAGTAGTGGTTGTAGCTGGTGCCGACGCGCACTTCCTGGCCCCACGCCTTGCAGTAGACGTAATTGGTGCCTTGGTAGAGGGTGCCGACCGGGGTCAGGGTCGACGGCCATTTGTAGCCGGTGGCGTTGGCGAAGGTGTCGACCCAGTACTTGCCCGGCGGGTTCGGCGTGCCGCCGCCGTTGATCAGGCCGTAATAGCTCGACCACGGGAAGTACTTGCCGGGGTCGTAGCGGTTCTCGTTCTGGGTCAGCATGCCGTGGCCCTTGACCCGCACACTGTCGGGGACCAGATGCCAACTGTCGTAGCCGGGGCCGTTCCAGGCCGTGCGGCAATCGATGCCGCGGCGCGCGCAGATGCTCTTGGTCAGGCGCGCGGAGGCGTTGAGCATCGCCGCCGACCAGTTGCCGGCATCGGCGGCGCGGCCGTCGTGCTCGATGCCGACCGTGTAGTAGTTGTGGTACTTCGCATGCCAGGCCTGGCGGTTTTCCGCCACCATCTGGGTGATCTGGCCGTCGGACTTGCGGATCAGATAGTGCGCCGACACCTGCGCGCTCGGGTTCTGGAACCAGGCGATCGAGCCGGCGTAGGAGCCTTCCATCGTGTGCAGGATCACCGCGCTCATCGCGTTCGAGGCGGTGCTGTAGTTGCTCGGGCTGGCCGGATTCCAGATCGCTTCGCCGAAATCGACGGCCTTGGCGCCGGCATCGATCGCCGGCCGGGCCAACTGATCGGCGAGTGTACGGTCGACGCGGACGCTGTCGGCGCCGGCATCGATCAACAAGGTCGGTGCGCGCAGTTTCTGCAACTGACCGGCGCCGAAGGCGCGTTCGAGCCGCAGCGGTTGCGCCGGGATCTCGACGCCTTGGTCGTTGACGCCGCGTTCGAGCGTCTGCAGCACGCCATAAGCGAAGCTCTGTCGCGCGTAGTCGGCGATGCCGCCAGTGGAGGCGCCGTAGCCGGCGTAGCGTGCCAGCACCGGGGCCAGATCCTCGGCTTGGGCGAGGGCGTGGCTGCGCCGTTCGCCCTGGCTGGCGGCGAGCGCGCGGTCGAGCAGGGCGGCGCCGGCGAGGATGTTGCTTTGCGCATCGTCGATGACCTGCTGCGCGCTGCGCCCGATCAGGCGCGCGCCTTCGCCGACCTGATCGGCGAAACCGCCGCCGTGATAAAGGCCCATGACGCCGTAGGAACGCGGCATGTGCACATCGCGCGGGTTCTGCGCTTCGGGGGCGACGTGGTTCCAGCCGGTTTCGGCATAAGCGATCGCTTCCAGCGAGCCGGCCGGCAGGTTCGGATAACGCGCATAGGCGCGGCGGAAATACTCGGGATAGGACGCGCGCCGGGCTTGCGCCAGCACTTGCGCCTGGGTCTTGTCGAATTCGAAACGCAGAACCTCGAGGTCGGGACGGTCGGCCGCGACGGCCAGCGCCGAGGTCAGCAGCAGCGAACAGCCGAGGGCTGCGGCGAGTGAGTGCACATGCATCGAACGATCTCCTTCGGAGTGTGTAGTCCGTGGAAAGCCGCGTATGGATCCCGTTCGTTCATTGTCGTGAGCAACCGCAGGGTTTACGTGACCCGTTGCCGGAAACCGGCGCGTTGCGATGCGTCGATCTGTGCCGACGCTTCCAGTCCGGCGCTGTGGTGCGCTGTAGACGCGAATATTTCACTGCGATGAATGCGTTGCGCTGCCGGGCCCGATGCGGCGCCATGCGTCATGCATGAGGATCACCGGCGGCGGTCGCACCGATGGCTGGCACGGGCAGGATCGATTCACCGGAGCGCCTCGACTTCGTTGAAGCGCTTCGTTCGCTGAGGAATTCGCGTGGAAACAAGCCGCGCCCGGTGTGCGCTTCAGCCGCCGCCGGTTCAGACCGGCAGCGCCGTCTCGTTATCAAACGGCGCCGCGTTCGCTGCGCACCAATGCCATTCGTTGACGGCCAGACAGCGGCCGTCCGGCGCTCGCCTTGGGATCGCGATGCGTGGTGAGAGTACGAAACGGAGCGCCGTCGTCAGCGCGCCTTGCGGTGCGCGCAGTGCTCGAAACAGCGTTCGCGGCGATCGAGGCCCGGCGTCACGGCCGGAACCGCAACGTGCGCGTTACCAGCTGTCTTCGAGCATCCGCGGCTTGCATGCCAGGCGCCCGCCGATGACCAGCACCAACAGGCAGGCGCCGAGCATCGCGAACGGCCACGCCCAGCCGTGGCTGAGGTCGTGCAGCCAACCGAACAACAAGGGGCCGAGGCAGCTGAGGGTGTAGCCGAGCCCCTGCATGAAGCCCGACAGCGCGGCCGAGCCGGCCGGTGTGCGCGTGCGCAGGTTGATCAGGGTCAGCGACAGCGGGAAGGTGCTCGGGCCCAGGCCGATCAGCCCGACCCAGAGGAAGGTCAGGTGCATCGGCGCCAGCAGCAGGCCGGCGAAGCCGCCCAGGTAGGCCAGCATGCAGGCGATGACGATCGGAAACGGATTGGCGATGCGCACCGCGAGCGCGGGCATGCACAGCGCGCTGATCATGCCCAGGGTCGAGAACAGCGCGACCATGCTGCCGCCGAGCGCGGGGCTGCCGCCGGCTTCGATCAGAAGCTTCGGCAGCCAGGTGAACATCGAATAGGTGACCAGCGAGGTCATGCCGAACATCAGCGCCATGCCCCAGGCGACCGGCGAACGCCAGACCCGGCCGGGCGGGGTGGTGGCCGCGGGCGTGCCGAGTTCGGGCGCTTCGTCGCCGACGCAGACCGCATCGTCGTGGGCCCGCGCCAGCGCGCGCGCTTGCGCCGAGCGGCCGCGCGCCTCCATCCACAACACCGTGATCCACGGCAGCGCCGCGGCCACCGCCACCAGCGACCACGAGCCCAGCGAAGTGCGCCAACCGGCGGCCTGGGCCAGCGGCACCGCCGCCAATGCCGGCAGGATCGTGCCGAGCTGCAGCACGGTGATGTAGGCGGTGCTGACCGTGCCGACGCGATCGGCGAAATAGCGTTTGACCAGCGGCGGCAGCACGACGTTGCCGATGCCCATGCCGGCCAAGGCGAACGCCGAGGCGATCAGCAATTGCCCGGTGCTGCCGACGAAGGCGCGCGCGAGCAGGCCGAGCGCGGCCATCGCCATCGCCAGCAGGGCGGCGCGTTCCAGGCCGATGCGGTGGGCCAGTGCCGGCGTCGCCACGCCGAACAGTGCGAACGCAGCGGTTGGCACCATCCCGAACACGCCGGTCATGGTCGAACCGAAGCCGAACTCGCGGCCGAGCGCGTCGAGCAAAGGCGTCAGCGAGGTGACCGCGGTGCGCAGGGTGAACGCCGACAGGACGATGCCGACCAGCACCCAGGCGCGTCCCTGCCACAGCGGGCGTGCGATCGGGGCGGAAACGGCGGCGGTGGCGCTCATGGCAAGCTTCGTCGGAGAAAACGCGCCGGCATGCGATGCATGCGGCCGCGCGGGAAACTGGAATCGTCGGCGCCGTCGTGGACGGCGCGTCCGCAGCCGCGGACAGGCGATGGTGAGCGGACAGTGTGGCCAGTCGTACCCGCCGGCGCCAGCACCGCCGCGGCAACGGTCAGTTGCGGCAAAGTCGCGCCCGCTTCGCAGCCCCGTCACGCGCGCTGCGCTGCGGCGACCATCCTGCATCGAGGCGAGGTATCGTGATCGGGCCGCCGCCCCTGCGGCGCGATCCGCGGGGCGGCGTTCAGACATTCGAGGGAGCGCGGGATCGTGGTGGCAAGCAACGAGGTCCAGGACGGCATCGGCACAGCCGACGGCGGCAACACGCACAGTGCGACGGTGCCGCCGGCAGCGCCCGCGCTGGCGCCGCTGCCTTATCACGCGGCCCTGGTCGCGCATCTCAAGCGCGCCGAAGCCGAGGTTTGGGCCTGGGCGTCCTCGCTCAGCGTGCAGGCCCAGCACGCCCAGGGACTGCGCGCCGAACTGTTGCGCAAGACCTACCGCCTGACGCCGGAATCGCACCCGCAGGCGCATGCGATCTGCGCCACGGTCATGCAACGGCTCGGCATCGAGGCGGCGACGACCCTGTACCAAGCCAGCGACGGCGCGATGGGCGCCAGCCTGTGGTACCTGCCCGGCGAAGCGCATGTGGTTCTGCAAGGGCCGGTGCTCGAACGTCTCGACGCGACCGAACTGAGCGCCTTGCTCGGTCACGAGCTCGCGCATTACCGGCTGTGGGCGCTCGACGGCGGCGACTACTACACCGCGCAGCGCATCCTCGATCACTGTATGGCCGACCCTCAGGCCGCCGCCAGCCATGCCGAGAGCGCGCGCCTGTACAGCCTCTACACCGAGATCTACGCCGACCGCGGCGCGGCGATCGCCGCGCAGTCGGCGACGCCGGCGATCGCGATCCTGGTCAAGGTGCACACCGGCCTGGGCAGCGTCGATCCGGCGGCCTACCTGCGCCAGGCCGAGGAGCTCGAATCGACCGACGGGCGCCGCTGCGAAGGCCATTCGCATCCGGAAAGCTATCTGCGCGCGCAGGCGGTCGAACGCTGGTGGCATGGAGCCGCCGATACCGATGCCTGGCTGCGCCGGCGCCTGCAAGGCCCGCTGTCGGCCGATCGTCTCGATCTGCTCGACCAACTCGCATTGAGCGCGCTCACCCGGCGCTTCATCGCCCGTCTGCTGCGGCTGGAAGCCTTGGGCGGCGAACTCGCGCAACAGCAGGCACGCGCCTATTTTCCCGATTGGGGCGCCGACGAAGCGGCCGCCAGCGACGATGAACTGAGCGCCGAACGCATCGACGACAGCGTGCGCCGTTACCTGCACTGCGTGATGCTGGATTTCGCCCTGATCGACGAAGCGCAGCGCGAAGCGGCGGTATTCGAGGCGGCGCGCCTGGCCGAAACGATGGGCGGCCGCAGCGAGTTCATTGCTGCGCTCAAGCGCGACGCGGGGCTCGGCAAACGCGAACTCGACAAGCTCGCGCGCCGCCTCGACAAGGAACCGAGCGCATGAACGAGCCCGAGAACGAGACGCTAAACGGACCGGCGAACGAGCCGGCCTTGCCGACCCAGGCGAGCAGCCTGCGTGCGGTGGTCGAAGCCCAGCGCGGTGCCGGGTTGGCCACCGACGACGTTTTGTTCCTGGCCTTGCCGCTGTTCCGTACGGTCGCGCAGTTGCATGCGCACGGACGCGTCGCCGCGCTGGGCGCCGACGATATCGTCCAGGTCGCCGGCCAGGGCCTGAGCCTGCGCGCAGCCGACGGACGCCTGCCGCGGCTCGAACTGGACGCGATACGACGCCTGCAACCGCCGCCGGGCTCGACCTTGAACATCGTCGGCGAGTTGCGCGTCACCCAGGACGCCGCACACGGCGCACGGGTCGAGAACCTGCAGACCCAGCGCGATGCCGCGCAGCCGATCGAGCATCCGGTGTACCTGCCGGGCTATACCTCGTGGGAACTGGCGCTCGGCCATCACGACGAAATCGGCGACATCTTCCAACTCGGGCAAGTGCTCGCCAGCCTGGCTTGCGGGCTCGACTTCGACGACGGCGACGACCTGGAACTGTTCGCCGCGCAACGGCAGAACCTGTTCCGGATCAACCCGCGCCTGAACCCGGTGCTCGCCGCGATCGTGGTCGAGATGACCGCCCTGAATCGCCACGAACGCGCTACCGACCTGGCCTCGATCGTGCGCCGCCTGGAGACTTATCGCGATCAGCCGGTGAGCCTGGATGTCGAGCGCGTCCTGTCCGGCGCCCAGGGCGAGGTCTCGCGCCGCGTCGCGGTGCTGTCGCATCTGCGCGACCGTTTGTTCGACTTGTCGCGGCGCAATCGCCTGCTGCAGTTCCGCCCGACCCAGGCCAGCGTCAACCTGACCATCGCCAGCGTGCCGATCGTGCTGCAGCTCGGCAGCATCCGTCCCGAACAGCTGTGCACCTGGAGCGGCGAGTTCGCCGACGAAGTGATCGCGGGCAAGGCGGTCAGCCTGCATCGCTGGCTGCGTTTCGAAGACCAGCCGTATCTGCCGGGCGCGCTCGACCGCATCGCCCAGGAAACCCGGCGCGACCGCGCCGAGTACGGCTTCAGTCATCTGCGCCTGGTGGTCGCGTTCCTGCGCTGGCACAACCTCAAGGAAGATCCCGAACAGCGCATGGTCTCGCCGCTGTTGTGGCTGCCGGTCGAGCTGGTGCGCAAGAAGGGCGTGCGCGATCAGTACGTCATCCAGTGCGAAGACGGCGAAGCCGAGTTCAACCCGGCCCTGCGCCATTACCTGCGCCAGCTCTACGACATCCGCCTGCCCGAGACCGTCGACCTGCAGAAGGTCTCGCTGGAATCGATCCATGCCGATCTGGCCGCGCAGATCCGCGCCTCCGAGCCCGGGGTCGAGCTGCGCTTGCAACGCAAGCCGGCGATCGAGCTGATCCGCCGCAAGGCGGTGCAACGCCTGCAGCAGTATCAGCGTCGCAGCGGCGGACGCGTGCGCAGCGACGGTCAGCGCCCGGACTTCAGTTACGAACGCGACGACTACCGTCCGCTGGGTTTGGCCTTGTTCCGCCAGCACGTCCAGCCGAGCCCCTTGCCGCTGCGCGGCGCGGTCGGTGCGGCCCCGACGCCGACTCCGCTGCACATGAGCGCGAGTGCGGACGAGGTCGAGCACACGACTTACGCCCTGCAGGACGACAACGGCCATGCCTACGCCTGGGATTTCGACCTGACCCAGGTCACCCTGGCCAATTTCAACTACCGCAAGATGTCGCTGGTGCGCGACTACGCGCAACTGATCGAAGAAGGCGCCGCCAACCCGGCCTTCGACAAGGTGTTCTCGATCGAGCCGCGCGAGGTCGACATCGCCGCGCCGCCGCCGATTGCGCCGGCGGAGCAGTGGAACGTGATCGCCAGCGACGCCACCCAGACCGCCGCGGTGGCCTTGGCCCGCGGCGGCCGCAGTTTCATCATCCAGGGGCCGCCCGGCACCGGTAAGTCGCAGACCATCACCAACCTGATCGCCGACTATGCCGGCCGCGGCCAGCGCGTGCTGTTCGTGTGCGAGAAGCGCGCGGCGCTGGACGTGGTGTTCCATCGTCTCAAGCAGGCCGGCCTGGATGAGCTGTGTTGCCTGATCCACGATTCGCAGACCGACAAGAAGGCCTTCGTGCAGAACCTGCGCGAGGGTTACGAACGCTGGGTCGCCCAGCCGCATCAGCACGAGCGCCTGAGTCAGTCGCGCGCCGCGAGCCTGGACGAATTGGCCGGGCAACTCGGCCGGATCGAAGGCTACGAGCGCGGCATGACGCAGATGCCGGAACGCTTGGCCTGCAGCGTGCGCAGCCTGTTGCGGCGTTCGATCGAGCTGCCGCCGATGCAGGCCGAGATCGGTGCGGCCGAACGCGAGCGTCTGCCCGACTACGCGGTGTGGGAGCGCAATCGCGAATCCGGCGAGCGCTTGCGCGCCTTGCTGCAGGAGCGCTTCGGCCTCGATCGCCTCGCCGGTCATCCGTTCGCGCGCCTGTCGGCGGGTCTGCTCGGCGACGAACGCGCCTATGCACAGACCGTGGCCTGCCTCGACGAGTGCGAGCCGCTGCTCGACCGCCTCGATGCCGCATTCGAGGACGAGAGCAGCCTGTTGAATCCTCAGCGGGGTCTGGCCGACGCGGTGCAGGCGTCGTCGATGGCCCGGCGACTGCGCGATGCCCGATTGGCGGCGCATCCGGATTTGCTCGATGCCGGTTCGACCGCAAGCGCGCAACTGCGGCGCGAGCGCGACGAACTCGACGGCCTGGACCGGCGCCGCGCCGAAGCCGGGCAGGGCACCGTGCACTGGCGCGCGCCGTTCTCGGTGCAGGACACCGAGGCGGCCTTGGCGATCGCGCGCCGCGACGAAGCCTCGCTGCTGCGCTGGCTCAAGCCGTCGTGGTGGCGCCTGCGCGGCGTGCTGTCGCGCAGCTACGACTTCGCCCAGCACGCGGTGCATCCGAGTTATAGCCAGGTGCTGCAGGCCAAGGCCGCTCACCATCAGGCGGACGCGGCTTATGTGCAGGCCGAAGAGCGCCTGCGCGCACGCCTGGACACGCCCGCGGCGGCCGCCTGTCTGGCCACGCTCGACCAATGGACCAGCGCGTCGGCGGCCTCGCCGGTGCTGCGCGAGTTGCTCGAACGCTTACGCGCGGCGCCGGACCCGCTCGCCCATGCCGCCCGCGAAGCCGAGTACGCCGCCCCGCTGGTGCGCCTGCAGGAGATCGTCGACGGTCGCCTCGACATGCCGAACAACGTAAGTCTCGGCGAGCTGGCGGAATGGACCCGCGACCTGCGCGAGAGCCTCGACGATTTGCCGGATTTCCTGCCGTCGCTGCGCGCGGTCCATCAGGCCGGTCCGGCCTATGCGCACGCCATGCAGCAGGTCGATCTGCCGGCACCGCAACTCGAAGCCCTGGTCGCCGACGAGGCGCTGGCCCGCTTGTACCGTGAGCAACCCGAACTCGCGCGCTTCGACGGCCGTACCCTGGCCGACGCAGCGCAGCGCGTCGCCCGCGCCGAGCGTCAGTTGCTCGAACGCAATGCCGCGGTGGTGCGGGCGACCCTGCACCGCAGCTTCCTCGAACACGTGCGCCAGTCCTCGCTGTCGGCCAGCCAGCTCGACAGCGACGGCAAGCTGTTCAAAAAACGCTACGCGACCGGCCGGCGCGAGCTCGAACACGAGTTCGGCAAGAGCATGCGTTACCGCTCGATCCGCGAACTCGCCGGCGGCGATACCGGGCTGGTCGTCAACGACCTGAAACCGATCTGGCTGATGAGCCCGTTGTCGGTATCCGACACCTTGCCGCTCGCCGCCGATCTGTTCGATGTGGTGATCTTCGACGAAGCCAGCCAGATCCCGACCGAAGAAGCGGTGCCGGCGCTGAGCCGCGCGCGCCAGGCGGTGGTGGTCGGCGACGAGATGCAGTTGCCGCCGACCAGCTTCTTCTCCACGGCCGGCGACGAGGACGACATGCAGGTCGTCGCCGAAGAGGACGGTGAGCGCATCGCGATCAATCTCGACGCCGACAGCCTGCTCAACCAGGCCGCGCGCAACCTGCCGGCGACCTTGCTGGCCTGGCATTACCGCAGCCGTCACGAGGCGCTCATCAGTTTCTCCAACGCCGCTTTCTACGATGGCCGCCTGATCACCATCCCCGATCGCCGGCTCGACGCGCGCGTCGACGAGTCCCTGAGCGTACGCGCCGCCGAAGCGCAGGCCGCGGTGGCCGGCGTCGACGCGCTGCTGGCGCGGCCGATCAGCCACCACCGGGTCGAGGACGGCGTCTACGCCAACCGCTGCAACCTGGCCGAGGCGCGCTACATCGCAGGCCTGGTGCGCGAGCTGCTGCGCCGCGAGACCGGCCTGAGCCTGGGCGTGGTCGCCTTTTCCGAAGCGCAACAGGGCGAGATCGAATCGGCGCTGGAGGCCTTGGCGGCCGAGGACGCCGACTTCGCCGTGCGCCTGGAGCGCGAGTACCTGCGCGAAGACGACGACCAGTTCTGCGGTTTGTTCGTCAAGAACCTGGAGAACGTACAGGGCGACGAACGCGACCTGATCCTGCTGAGCATCTGCTACGCGCCCGGCGCCGACGGCCGTATGTTGATGAACTTCGGTCCGATCAACCAGCGCGGCGGCGAGAAGCGCCTCAACGTGATCTTCAGCCGTGCCAAGCACCGCATGGCGGTGGTCAGCACGATCCGCGCCGACGCGATCACCAACACCCACAACGACGGCGCCGCCGCCTTGCGCGCCTTCCTGCAGTTCGCAGAGGCCAGCGCGCGCGGCGAATCCGAACGCTCGCAGACCGTGCTGGGCGCCTTGAACCCCGGCGCCGAGCGGGCCTTCGCCAGTGCGCCGAAGCGCGACGCCTTCCGCGCCGCGCTGTTGCGCGCCCTGCGCGAACGCGGCCATGTCGTCCACGAACATGTCGGGCGCTCGCAGTTCCGCTGCGACCTGGGCATCGCCGACCCGGGCGGCGAAGGTTATGCGCTGGCGATCCTGCTCGATGCGCCCGATGTCGACGGCGAGGCGGTGCCCGTGGACGTGCGCGAACGCTATGTGTTCCGCCCCGGCATCCTGCGCGCCTTCGGTTGGCGGGTGATCGACCTGCCATCGAGCGAGTGGTTGCGCAACCCGCAGGCGATGCTGGAACGCATCGAAGCCAGCATGCAGGCCGATCACGGTGCGGCCGAGGAAGCGCCGGCCGCTGATGCAGCCGTGGCCGACGATACCGCCAGCAAGGTCGAGACCGTTTCGATGCCGATGGACACGGCTGTGCCGGAGGCGGCCGTGTCGACGCCGACGGCCGCACCGGTCCTGCGCGAGTTCCTGCTGCAACAGGGCAGCTCGAACAAGTTCTGGCGCATCGGTCAGCACGAGGGCGAGATGACCGTGGTGTTCGGCCGGGTCGGCACGCGCGGGCAAACACTGATCAAGCAGTTCGACACGCCGGAACGCGCCGAGCGCGAAGTCATCAAGCTGGTCGAGGAAAAGCTGCGCAAGGGCTATACGGAGGCCGCGCTGGGCTGAGCCGATGGAACGCTCCGATCCGCTGGTGCGGCACGGAGCCGGTTGAACCTCATCGGTTCAGGCCGCATCGTGAAGGTTCATTCCAACCGCCTCGTGCGCAGCCCTCCCATGACCCAGCCCGCCTCCAACCCGCGCCGCGCGTCAAGATCGACTTCGTTTCCGACGTGGTCTGCCCCTGGTGCGCGGTCGGCCTGAAATCGCTGGAGCAAGCCATCGCCAGGATCGGCGACGAGGTCGAGGTCGAACTGCATTTCCAGCCGTTCGAACTCAACCCGCAGATGGCGCCCGAAGGCGAGAGCATCGACGAGCATCTGGCGCACAAGTACGGCCTCACCCCGCAGCAGCTCGCCCAGAACCGCGATGCCCTGCGCCAGCGCGGCGCCGCGGTCGGTTTCGAGTTCAACGCGCGCGACCGCATCTACAACACCTTCGATGCCCACCGCCTGCTGCACTGGGCCGCCACCGAAGGCGCCGCCCAGGAACACGCGCTCAAGAACGCGCTGCTCAAGGCCTATTTCACCGACAGCCAGGACGTGTCCGCCCACGACATCCTCGCCCGTGCCGCCACCGAAGCCGGGCTCGACGAAGCGCGCGCACGCGCGGTGTTGGCGTCCGACGAATACGCCGACGACGTCCGCGAGCAAGAGCGCTTCTACCAAAGCCAGGGCATCCGCGCTGTGCCCTCGGTGATCATCAACGACCGCCATCTGATCCAGGGCGGCCAGCCGGTCGAACAGTTCGAAGCCGCGCTGCGGCAGATCGCGGGCTTGCCGGTGTCCGGCAAGGCCTGATCGCCGGTGTTATCGGCGGACAGGGGCGCGATGGCGCCCTTGTTCGTTGTGGTTCGTTGAATCCTCCGGCAGCGCCATCCCGTGCGCTATCGGGGATCGCGTTGTCGTTATCGCCATTACCGCCAGCATCGTTGATTCAAGCTCCATCCCGATTCCTGGGGTGGGATGCGCCGGGTTGAGCGAGTCTGCCAAGGTCGTACCGGTCATCGAAGCACCGTCGGCTCGTGGCGAGGGTGTATGCCATCAAGCCTTGTCTTGATTCCGTCCGATCCGTAGCATGCGCCTCGCGATCAACAGGGTCGCATCCCCTCTTTGCCAGCCACGGCTCCGCGCCTGCCAGCTTCTTTTTTCGTTGTCTGGGGGCTAGGGCGAGACACCCGCATACCGATGACTTCGTCGGCAGTGGCCCAAGACGGATTTGCGTAGTGCGCCTACGTTCCATCAACTACTACCTGTTGCTCATGCTTGGCGTAGCCACGGCTACGGTCGTGCTGTCCATTGCGAGGACGCTCTACTACTTCGCAATCGACCGGCAACCCGAAATGTCGCCGATCATGTTCATCGTCTTTGCGCCTATCGTGGCTCTGCCTTTCATGCTCGTCGCCGCTTTGGCCGAGCTCGTGGCAAGACGATTGCTGCCTCGGCTGAAACGACCAAGCCGGTTGTGGTCCTTGTTGATCGGCGCGTCCTACACCTCGCCGCTGTTCGGGCTGATCGACACGCACTTGCTCGTGCTCTGTCTGTTGATCAATCCCGTCGTCATGCATGTCCTGCTCGCGCGGCGCGAGCGCGCTGACGCGCTCGACCGTTCACTGAGTTGATGGCTCGCCGCCGGTAGTCGCCCGCGGTCCCGCGTCACGGCGTCCGATGCCGGCATGTCTGCTCCGCCGCAATCCGGCCTTTGCCGACTCGGCCGAAAGCCCAAGCCCTCGCGACCGCCTGACCTTGCAGATCGAGCGTTTTCGGCGCTGCTCTGCACAAAAACGCGCCGGAAGCCCGAAAAACGCATGGAAAACCCGCCTGAACGGGCTGGGGGCGGGTTGACCTCGGTTGGCTTAGAAAAGAGAATGATCGTTCATTCTTTGAAGTGGCCGCGGTCCGTCCGACCGCCACAACGTCCTGAGGCTCCCCCATGCCGTCGCGCAAGTCCATGTCCTATAAGGCAATTCTCACTGTCTCCGTGCTCGCTTTGGCGCTCGCCGCCTGCGGCAAGGGCGGCGATCAACAAGGCGGCCCAGGCGGTCCCGGCGGCCAGAAGGGCCAGGTCACGGTGGTGACCCTAAAGCCCGAGACCATCACCCTGACCCGCGAGCTGCCGGGGCGCACCAGCGCTTCGCTGATCGCCGAGGTCCGGCCGCAGGTCAACGGCATCGTCGAGAAGCGTCTGTTCACCGAAGGCGGCCTGGTCCGCGCCGGGCAGCCGCTGTACCAGCTCGACGACAAGACCTATGCCGCCGACCTCGAAACCGCCAAGGCCACCCTGGCCCGCGGCGAAGCGGCGTTGAATTCGGCGCGCCTCAACGCGCGCCGCTCCAGCGACCTGGTCAAGATCGACGCGGTCAGCAAGCAGGACGATGAAACCGCGGTCGCCACGCTCAAGCAGAGCCAGGCCGACGTGTCCGCCGGCCGCGCTTCGGTGCAGAGCGCCAGCGTGATCCTCGGCCGTGCGCGCATCACCTCGCCGATCAGCGGCCGCATCGGCAAGTCCGCGGTGACGCAGGGCGCGCTGGTCACGGCCAACCAAGCCGAACCGCTGGCGGTGGTGCAGCAGCTCGATCCGGTCCACGTCGACATCAGCCAGTCCAGCGCCGAATTGCTCGCCCTGCGCAAGCAGATCGCCGCCGGCACCCTGACCGAGGCGGTCACGCCGGTGACGATCCTGCTCGAAGACGGCAGCAAGTACCCGTTGGAAGGCAAGCTGGCGTTCTCGGAAGTCACCGTCGACGAAGGCACCGGCAGCTTCCTGCTGCGCGTGGTGGTGCCGAACCCCGACAACATCCTGATGCCCGGCATGTACGTGCGGGCCCTGGTCGGTACCGGCGTGCGCCAGAACGCGTTGTTGGTGCCGCAGCAGGGCATTTCGCGCGATCCCAAGGGCGCGGCGACCGCGATGGTCGTCAACGCCAAGGGTCAGGTCGAGCCGCGCGAGGTCCAGGTCAGCCAGGCCATCGGCGACAAGTGGCTGGTCGAAGGCGGCCTGAAGGCCGGCGACAAGGTCATCGTCGAAGGCCTGCAGAAAATCGGCCCCGGCATGCCGGTCGACGCGACCGAAAAGGGCGCAGCGCCGGCCAAGCCGGCCGCGGCCGCCGCCGCGCCGAAGCAGTAATCGGAGAAATTCATGGCACGGTTCTTTATCGATCGCCCGATCTTTGCCTGGGTCCTGGCGATCATCATCATGCTCGGTGGCGCGATTGCGATCACCCAGCTGCCGATCTCGCAGTACCCCACCATCGCGCCGCCGACCGTATCGGTGAACGCGTCCTACCCCGGCGCCTCGGCTAAGGCCGTCGAAAACTCGGTGACCCAGATCATCGAGCAGAACATGAAGGGCATCGACGGCCTGATGTACATGTCGGCGACCAGTTCGTCCGACGGCCAGTCCGGCGTCACCCTGACCTTCGAAAGCGGTACCGACCCCGACATCGCCCAAGTGCAGGTGCAGAACAAGCTGCAGCTGGCCACGCCGTTGCTGCCGCAGATCGTGCAGCAGCAGGGCGTGAGCGTGTCGAAGGCGAACTCGGCCTTCCTGCTGGTGATCGGCTTCGTGTCCGAAGACGGCAGCATGAGCGGCGCCGACATCGCCGACTACGTCGCCGCCAACCTGGTCGATCCGCTCGCCCGCGTCGACGGCGTCGGCAGCACCCAGCTGTTCGGCACCAAGTACGCGATGCGCATCTGGCTCGACCCGGACAAGCTCAACACCTACAAGCTGACCCCGACCGACGTCATCAACGCCCTGCGTGCGCAGAACGCCCAAGTCGCGGTCGGCCAGCTCGGCGGCACGCCGTCGGTGAAGGGCCAGCAGCTCAACGCCACCGTCACCGCGCAGGATCGCCTGCAGACGGCCGAACAGTTCCAGAACATCGTCGTGCGCGCCAACAGCAGCGGCGCGGTGTTGAAGCTGTCCGACGTGGCCCGGGTCGAACTGGGCCAGGAGGACTACAGCACCATCGCCCGCTTCAACGGCAAGCCGGCCACCGGTATCGCCATTTCGCTGGCGACTGGCGCCAATGCGCTGGCCACCGCGCAGGCCATCCAGGCCGAACTCGAGCAGCTCAAGCCCTCGTTCCCGCAGGGCCTGAAGGCGGTGACCCCGTTCGACACCACGCCGTTCGTGCGCGTGGCGATCGAGGAAGTGGTCAAGACCCTGCTCGAAGCGATCCTGCTGGTGTTCCTGGTCATGTACCTGTTCCTGCAGAACTTCCGCGCCACCTTGATCCCGACGATCGCGGTGCCGGTGGTGTTGCTGGGTACGTTCGGCTTGCTCGCGCTGTTCGGTTATTCGGTCAACATGCTGACCATGTTCGCGGTGGTGCTGGCGATCGGCCTGTTGGTCGACGACGCCATCGTCGTGGTCGAGAACGTCGAACGCGTGATGAGCGAAGAAGGGCTGTCGCCCATCGAAGCCACGCGCAAATCGATGGACCAGATCACCGGCGCGCTGGTCGGCATCGGCCTGGTGCTGTCGGCGGTGTTCGTGCCGATGGCTTTCCTCGGCGGCGCGACGGGCGTGATCTATCGCCAGTTCTCGGTCACCATCGTCTCGGCGATGGCGCTGTCGGTGCTGGTCGCGATCGTGCTGACCCCGGCGCTGTGCGCGACCATGCTCAAGCAGATCGAGAAGGGGCACCACGCTTCCGACAAGGGCTTCTTCGGCTGGTTCAACGACAAGTTCGACCGCGGCAACAAGAAGTACCAGGGCGCGGTGCACGGCATCGTCACCCGCACCGGCCGCTTCATGATGGTGTTCGCGGCGATGGCGGCCTTGATGGCGGTGTTGTTCTTCCGTCTGCCGTCTTCGTTCCTGCCGCAGGAAGACCAGGGCTTCTTGTTCACCATCGTGCAGGCCCCGGTCGGCGCCACCCAGGAACGCACCGGCGAAGTGCTCAAGAAGGTCGAAGAGCAGTTCCTCGGCGACAAGGCGGTGGACTCGCTGTTCACCGTGCAGGGCTTCAGCTTCGCCGGTAACGGCCAGAATGCCGGTATGGCGTTCTCGCAGCTCAAGTCGTGGGAAGAGCGCGAAGCGACCTGGGGCGACCGCTGGCGTTGGTTGACCAGCTTCGGCAAGACGCCGATGCCGGACAACAGCGTCAACGCCGTGGTCGGCCGCGCCATGGGCAGCTTCATGCAGATCAAGGACGCGTTCGTGTTCGCGCTGGCGCCGCCGGCGGTGTTCGAACTCGGCAACTCCAACGGTTTCGTGTTCTACCTCAAGGACAACGGTGCGCTCGGCCACGATGCGTTGGTCGCCGCGCGTAACCAGTTCCTCGGCGCGGCCGGTCAAAGCGCGCTGCTGCAGAACGTGCGTCCGAACGGCATGGAAGACACGCCGCAGTTCCGCGTCGACGTCGACAACCAGAAGGCTTCGGCCCTGGGCCTGAACATCGCCGACATCAACTCGACCCTGCAGGCGGCCTGGGGCGGCCAGTACATCGACGACTTCGTCGACCGCGGCCGGGTCAAGCGCGTCTACATCCAGGCCGATGCGCCGTTCCGCATGGCGCCGACCGACTTCAACCGTTGGTACGTGCGCAACGACAAGGGCGAGATGGTGCCGTTTTCGGCGTTCGCCACCACGCGTTGGGAGTTCGGTTCGCCGCGTCTTGAGCGCTATAACGGCGTTTCGGCGCTGGAAATCAACGGCGAAGCCAAGCCGGGCGTGAGCTCGGGCGAGGCGATGGCCGAAGTCGAGAAGCTGGTCGCGCAACTGCCGGCGGGCATCGGTCTGGAATGGACCGGCCTGTCGTACCAGGAGCGTCAGGCCGGTGCGCAGACGCCGCTGTTGTACACGTTGTCGTTGCTGATCGTGTTCCTGTGTCTGGCCGCGATGTACGAAAGCTGGGCGATCCCGACCTCGGTGCTGCTGATCGCGCCGATGGGCATCCTCGGCACCGTGCTGGCGACCTGGATGCGCGGCATGGAGCGCGACGTCTACTTCCAGGTGGCGATGCTCACGACCGTGGGCCTGTCGAGCAAGAACGCGATCCTGATCGTGGAGTTCGCCAAGGAAAACCTCGAGAAGGGCATGGACCTGATCGCGGCGACCCTGGCCGCGGTCGGCGACCGTCTGCGCCCGATCATCATGACCTCGCTGGCATTCGGTCTCGGCGTGTTGCCGCTGGCGTTGGCGAGCGGCGCGGGTTCCGGCGCGCAGCGCGCGATCGGCACCGGCGTGCTCGGCGGCATGGTCGTGGGCACCTTCCTGGGTATCTTCTTCGTGCCGCTGTTCTTCGTGGTGGTCGAGAAGCTGTTCGTGAGAAAGAAGAAACATGCGGCCAAGGACACCCCTGCGCCCTCGCAGCCTGCCGCGGAAGGAGCGCAGAGCCATGAATAAGTTCGCCATCCATGCCCTGGCGCTCGCGGTGACGCTGGCCATGACCGGCTGCGTCAGCCTGGCGCCGAAGTTGCCCGCCGCCGATGCGGCGATCCCAGGCGAGTGGCCGTTGCCACCGATCACCCAGGCGTTCGCCGGCGCTGCGC
>NZ_JBQEOE010000006.1:41105-43170 GCF_052045105.1 Lysobacter sp. 22409
CCGTCGCGGTGGCCGACATCGGCTGGCGCGATTTCTTCGTCGACCAGAACCTGGAAGACCTGATCGGCCGCGCCCTCGACAACAACCGCGATCTGCGCGTGGCCGTGCTCAACGTCGAGAAGGCGCGGGCGCAGTACCGCATCCAGCGCGCCGACCGCCTGCCCGCGGTCGGCGTCAGCGCCGAGTTGCAGCGCAGTGGCGGCGACAACCGCCAGGTCACCGACGTCTACACCGCCGGGGTCGGCATCGCCAACTTCGAGCTCGACCTGTTCGGACGCGTGCGCAGCCTCAGCCAGGCCGCGTTGCAGCGTTACTTCGCCGAAGAGGAAAACCGCCGCAGCGCCCAGCTCAGCCTGATCGCCGAAGTCGCCAACGCCTACCTGACCCTGGCCGCCGACCGCGAGCTGTTGTCGGTGTCGGAAGCGACCTTGAAGAATCAGCAGGCCGCCTACGATTTGACCGAGAAGCGCCGCGAACTCGGTGCGGTGTCGGGGCTGGAAGTCAGCCAGGCCCGCACCCAGGTCGAGACCGCGCGCGCCGATGCGGCGCGCTACGCCGGCCAGGTCGCGCAGGACATCAACGCGCTCAACCTGCTGGTCGGCGAGCCGGTCGATGCGGCCTTGTTGCCGCAGCGCCTGACCGACGGCACCACCGGCATCGGTGCCTTGCCGGCCGGCCTGCCTTCGGAAGTCTTGCTGCGTCGCCCCGACGTGCAACAGGCCGAGCATCTGCTGCGTGCGGCCAACGCCAATATCGGCGCCGCGCGCGCCGCGTTCTTCCCGTCGATCAGCCTGACCGGCCTGCTCGGCAGCTCCAGCAACGAGCTGTCGGGTCTGTTCGACTCGAACACGCGCGTGTGGACGGTGAACCCGGTGGTCAACATCCCGATCTTCCAGGGAGGCAAGCTGCGCGCTGGGCTGGGTTCGGCGAAGGCCGACCAGGGCATCGCGTTGGCCCAGTACGAGAAGGCGATCCAGTCCGGTTTCCGCGACGTCGCCGATGCGCTGGCGCTAACCGCGACCTTGGCCGAACAGCGCCAGGCGCAGGAAGCCCTGGTCGAAGCGGCGACCCGCGCCGACCAGTTGTCGACCGCGCGCTACAAGGCCGGCCGCGACAGCTACCTCAACCAGCTCGATGCGCAGCGCACGCTGTATGCCGCGCAACAGGGCCTGGTGTCGACGCGCCGGGCCGAACAGGCCAATCGCGTCACGCTCTACAAAGTCCTTGGAGGTGGCTGGAACGAGCGCAGCCAATGAGCACCCCGGGCAAGCCCACCGCCAAGGCCGAGGCGCGCGCGCTGGCTCAGCGCGAGCGCATCCTGACCGCGGCCCAGAAATGCTTCGTCGTGCATGGTTTCCATGCGGCGAGCATGGCCAATATCGCCGATACGGCCGGCATGAGCGCCGGCCTGATCTACCGGTATTTCAAAGGCAAGAACGACATCATCCTGGCGATCATCGAGCGTCAGCTCGAAGAGGCGCGGGCCGATATCGCCAAGCTGCACGCGACCAGCGACCTGGTGTCGGGCATCGCCGAAGTCTTCCAGCAATGGCAGGCCAACGATCCCAACATCACCAGCGCCGCCTTGTTCCTGGAGCTGACCGCCGAGGCGACGCGCGACGAGGAAATCGCCGCCGCCACCCATGCCTCGGACCGGGTGTTCCGCTCCGATCTCGCGGCCTGGTTCGCGCGCAGCGCCAAGGACGGCGGTCTCGGCATTCCGAAGGCCGCGGTCGATACGCGGGTGTTGATTCTGCAATGCCTGATCGAAGGCCTGGCGATGCGGGCGATTTCGCAACCCGACCTCGACGTGGAACAGGTGAAGACGGCGTTGGATCAGTTTCTGCCTAGCCTGCTGACGGCATGAATCGGATTGCCGAAGATTGAGTGGTTAAACGTCGCCAGTTGGCGACGGTGCGAAAGGCCGCCTTCGGGCGGCCTTTTTGTTTGCGATGGAGCGAATGCGCGCCGTCGCCTTTCGGCAATGGCGCCGACCATGCTGTTGCGCAGCGATCGGCTACTGCGCGGTCGCGGCTCGCGCCGCTCCTACCCAGCAACTGCGCAA
>NZ_JBQEOE010000006.1:43181-83776 GCF_052045105.1 Lysobacter sp. 22409
CGCGGGCCGACCACCTTGCGTCGCCTCAACCCTGCAGCCCCTTCGCCAATTCGCCGACCGTGCGTAGCGCGGTCTCGATCTTCCGGTCCCACGGCTGCCCGCAACTCAGGCGCATATGGTGGCTGTAGTCGCCACGGTTCGAGAACAAATGCCCGGGCAGGGTGCCGATGCCGCGTTCCAGCGCGGCCTCGAACAAGGCTTGGCCGTCGATGTCGGCGGGCAGTTCGATCCACAAGGTCATGCCGCCGGCCGGTTCGGCCACGCAGGTACCGTCGGGCCAGTGATCGAGTAAGGCCTGCCGATACGCCTGGGCGTTATCGGCGAGGGCGCGGCGCAGGCGGCGCAGGCCGCGTTCGACGTCGTGGCGGGCGAAGTGCTCGATCAGCGCCATCTGCGGCAGGGTCGCGGTGGCGACGGTGGAGAAACTCTTGGTGCGCAGCAATTCCTGCGTGCGGCGGCCGCCGATCATCCAGCCCACGCGCAGTCCCGGCGCGAGCATCTTCGAGTACGAGCCGCAGGTGACCACATGCTCGCCGTCGTCGTAACGGCGCAAGGGCGAGGGGCGTTCGCCGGAGTAGGCCAGTTCGCCGTACAGGTCGTCTTCGATCACCACCGTGCCGTGGGCGGCGCAGGCCGCGACGATCGCGCGCTTGTCGGCGTCGCCGGTGAGACTGCCGAGCGGGTTGTTGAAGTTGGGCACCAGCAGTGCGGCGCGTACGGCATGGCGCTCAAGCAGTTCGCCGATCTGCGCGGCGTCGATGCCCAGGCCGGGACGGTTGGGCACTTCGAGCACGCGCAGGCCTTGCGCGGCGACCGCCTGCAGCAGGCCGTGATAGGTCGGAGTCTCCAGGATCACGATGTCGCCGGGCCGGGTCACCGTGCGCAGGGTCAGGCTGATCGCTTCCATCGCGCCGGCGGTGACGACGATCTCGTCGGGGTCGATCTCGACCCCGCATTGACCGTAGCGTTGGGCGATGCGCTCGCGTAGTTCCGGCAGGCCCTGAGGCACGGTGTAGCCGAGCGCGGTGCCGGGATCGCGGCGCATCACCCGGGTGATCGAGGCGGCCAGGGCCGCACTCGGCAGGAAGGCCGGGGCCGGCGTCGCCGCGTGCAGCGGCACCAGGTCGCGGCGCGACTGCACGTCGAGCACGCCGAGCAGGGCCGGGTTGCGCACCGGCATCGGCGCGCGCGACAGATGCCGGGCGCGCGGGCTGCGCGGCGCCTGCATCGGCGCCGAGCGCACGTAGTAACCCGAGCGCGGACGCGCCTCGATCAGGCCTTCGCGTTCGAGCTGTTGATAAGCCTCGACCGCGGTGGCCAGGCTGATGCGCTGGTCGCGGCCGAGCCGGCGCAGCGAGGGCAGGCGTTCGCCGGCGCGCAGCACGCCGCGCTGGATCTGCCGGCGCATGCGGTCGGCAAGGCGTTCGTAGAGCAGGTCCTGGGCCATGCGACGACTCTCTCGGGGCAAGGGCGATCGCCGTGTTCTCGGCCGGCGGAACAGCACGGTAGCCCGGATCTGTACTGGTCGAATCCGATACTAACTGAATCTGTATCGGTCGGCAGTGTCGGCCTAGGCTGTCCTTCCCCCCCCGCCGTTGCCGCCATGAACGCCGTCACCCCGAGCGAGTCGCGTAGCGCCCTCATCCAGTTGCTGATCGCCGAGTTGTTGATCGGTTCGGTCGGCGTGTTCGTGCACGAAAGCGGCCAGGACGCGATCACCGCGGTGCTATTCCGCTGCGTCTTCGGCAGCGCTTTCCTGATCGCCTGGGGCGGCGCCCGCGGTCTGTTCCGCGGCCTGCTCGGCGAGCGCGCGCTGATCCGTTCGGCGATCTTCAGCGGCGTGCTGCTGGTGCTGAACTGGGTTGCGCTGTTCGCCGGCATGGCGCGCTCGTCGATCGGCGTGGCGACCATGGTCTACCACTTCTTCCCGTTCGTAGTCATGGGCATGGCGGCGATGTTCTACGGCGAACGCACGCGCAGCGCCGACCTGGGCTGGACCGCGATCGCCTTCGTCGGCGTGCTGTGCTCGGCCGACCCGTTCAAGCTGTGGAACAGCGCCGGCAGCGGCTATCTGATCGGCGTCGCCCTGACCTTCGTCGCCGCGATCCTGTGCGGCGCTTCGTTGTTGCTGTCGCGGCGGATCAGCCGCGAGCGGCCGTTCGCGGTGGTGTTGATCCAATGCCTGGTCGGCATCGTCATGCTGGCGCCGTTCGCCGACTATGCCGCGGTGTGGGTGCCGGGCGATCACTGGTTCTGGCTTGCCGGCCTGGGCCTGATCCACAGCGGCGTCTGCTACGTGCTGTTCTACACATCGTATCCGCGCCTGCCGGTGGCGACGATCGCGGTGCTGGCCTTCATCTATCCGGTGATCGCGCTGCTGCTCGACTATCTGGTCTACGGCCACAGCCTGGTGCCGGTGCAGAGCCTCGGCGTGGTGTTGATCGTGATCGGCACGCTCGGCGTGAATCTGAAATGGCAGTGGCGGCGGCCGCAGCCGGTGCGCGCCTGAGCGAATCGGCGCTTATCGTTTTCTCGACCCGATCCGCGTACGCAACGCGGCTCAGTGGGTGCATCGCCCACTCGCCCGGCGCAGGGAGGCGCCGGCGGGGAATTTATCGGTAGGGCGGCGTGCGGCCTGCGATCGAGTCAGTCGGCCAACACCAGGCGCCAGGCGCCTTCGACATCGCCCTCGACCTGCGTCCACGGCACGCACTCGCGGCCGCACAAACGCTCCCAGCCGCGGGCCAGATCGTCGCGGATATCGAGCCAATGGCGTTCGCCGTGATGCAGGCGGGCGCCGAGGCCATAGGTGATGGCGAGCTCGCGGGTTTCGTGGGACAGCGCCGCCGCGGACGCGGCTGTCGGGGGCGGTTCGCACTCGTCGTCGGAGTGGAAAAAGGACAGCCGGTCGGCATTGCGATGCGTCATAAGCTCAGTCCGTTGGCATTCCCCTTGCATCCGCACGATATCGGTTTTCGCCGCGCCGCGTGCACGGAAAAGTCGTCAGCGCACAGACGAAACGCGAGCACAGTCGCAAAGATGCGTACAGGATGTTCAGACAAACGCGCGGCGTTCAGAAAATGCGGAAAAGGCGTAGAGAAAGCTGAACCACGGGTGCGGCTCGCCCTGAACGCGGGAGCCGGGCGACGAGATCCTTGATCGCTGCGCACGGGCAAAAAAACGCCGCCCCCGAGGGGCGGCGTCGCAAGCGCAACAGGCGCTTCAACCCTTGATGCAGACCACCTGGCGCAAGGTGTGGACCACCTCGACCAGGTCGGACTGCGCAGCCATCACCGCTTCGATCGGCTTGTACGCCGCCGGCGACTCGTCGATGACCGCCGCGTCCTTGCGGCATTCCACGTGGGCCGTGGCCTCGCGGTGGTCTTTCAAGGTGATCTGCCGGCGGGCTTCGCTGCGGCTCATCACCCGGCCGGCACCGTGGCTGCAACTGTGGAAGCTGTCGGCATCGCCTTTGCCGCGCACGATGAAACTGCGCGCGCCCATGCTGCCGGGGATGATCCCGAGCTCGCCCTCGCGTGCGCTGACCGCGCCTTTGCGGGTCACCCACAGCGCCTCGCCGAAGTGCTGTTCGCGCTGCACGTAGTTGTGATGGCAGTTGACCGCGGTCTTTTCCAACTGGAACTTCGGCAACTGGATCCGCATCGCGTGCAGGACCCGGTCCATCATCGCTTCGCGGTTGTGGCGGGCGTAGTCCTGCGCCCACGACACCGCTTCGATGTAGTCGTCGAACAAAGGCTCGCCTTTGAGCAGGAAGGCCAGGTCCTTGTCCGGCAGATGGAAGCCGAGCACGCGGTGTTCCAGTTTCAGTCGCGCCAATTCGATGAAGTAGCTGCCGATCAGGTTGCCGGTGCCGCGCGACCCCGAATGCAGCATTATCCAGACCGCGCCGGCCTCGTCGAGGCAGACCTCGATGAAGTGGTTGCCGCCGCCGAGCGTGCCGATCTGTTTGTCGAGCTTGTCGGTGCGCAGCTTGCGGTGCTTGGCATGGATGGCGTCGAGCCGTTGCGCCAGCCCCGACTTGGCCAGGCGCGTGGCATGGCTGTCCGGCAAGCGCCGGTGCTCGCCGCCGCGGCCGTTGCCAACCGGCACGTAGTGCTCGATCGCCGAGCGCAGCTTGGCCAGGCTGTCGGGCAGGTCCTTGGCCCGCAGCGTGGTCCGCACCGCGGCCATGCCGCAACCGATGTCGACGCCGACCGCGGCCGGAATGATCGCGCCGCGGGTGGGCACGACCGAACCGACGGTGGCGCCCTTGCCGAGGTGCACGTCCGGCATCACCGCGACCCAGGGCCCGACATGGGGCAGGGCGGCGATGTTGCGCAGTTGTCGTTTCGCGCCTTCGTCGACCGGCACGCCGCGGACCCAGGCCTTGACCGGCACCGCGCCTTCGTCGGCGTGCAGCAATTCGTAGTTCGATGTAGTAGTCATTCAATGTTCCTTGTGGCGACCGCCGCGGCGGATCGGTCCGCGGTACTTGCCCATCCGGCGCCAGCGCCGTGGGGCGGGTGCGTCGTAGACGTCCGGCAGGTCGTTGTTTCTAAGTCCGTGTTCGAGCAGTTCGTTGCGTCCGAGTTGCCGCTTGCGCTGCGCGTAAACGCCGGCGTCTCCGTAAAGCCCCTCGCGCCGGCCCGCGCAGTCGCCGGCTTGCTGGCCGGTGACGAGGTCGTGGGCGAAGGTACGAACCGTGCCGTGCGCACCGTGACGCGGCTGGCGCTGCCAGGACGCAGGCACGGGTGCCAGCTCGATCGCATACCAGATCCCGTCGATGCGCCGCAGCTGGGCGGTCGGCCCGAGCCTGCGCACCTCCGGTTCCAGCCCTTGCCGGCGGTGTTGCACGTCCCGCGCATGCGCACGCCGCCGTTCGACCCGCAAACGGATCGCCGCTTCGTTGCGCATCAGGCAACCGCTGTCCGGGCACACGTACAGGTCGTGCCAGGATTCGGCCAGGGTCTTGAAGCCACCGTAACGGCGCAAGGCGTACAGCTCGCCGTCGACCCGATGCACCCGCATCGCCACGAAATCCTCGAGATGTTGGTGAATGTGCTGTTGCACGGTATTGCGCCGGTCGACTTGTCCGCACAGTTCCGAGTAGACGAAATCCCAGCGCCGCCCGAGCTGCCGTTCCAGGTAGCGTTGCAGCGGTTTCAGGTTTTCGTTCAACCACTTGCGGCTGCCGTGGCGATATTTCATGCCCTCGTGCAGCGGTTCGTCTTCCGGATCGCGAGCCGGCCGCGCGCGAGCCGAGGTCATGCCTCCGCCTCGTGGCCGTTCGACGATCACTTTGTACATATCCTTACGCATCGCGATTCTCTATCCGATAGTCCGTCGCGCCCTGCGGGCACGACGAGATGGCCGCTCCCTGGGGAGCGGCGTCCGTTATGGGCTTGCGGCCCCGGCGCTATCGGAATCCGGACGGCGATGCCGCCCGGCCCTGCCTTCAGCCGTGGCCCTTGAGGCTGACCAATTGCTTCATGACTCCCTCCAGACCGCCGAACACGGTCAACTTGTCGATCTTCTCGGTGATCTTCTCCAGCGCCTCGAGCTCCTTGAGCCGCATCAGCACCGGGCTGTCCTCGATCAACTTCGCGGTGTTGAGCAGGCTGCGCGTGGCGTTGGCCTCCTCGCGACGGCGGATCACGTTGGCTTGCGCGGTCTTTTCCGCCTGCACCACGCCGTTGAGGATCTCCTTCATCTCGCCCGGCAGGATCACGTCCTTGACGCCGACTCCCAGCACTTCGACGCCGATGCCGGCGACCTGGCCGCGCACGTAGGCGAAGATGTCGGCGTCGAGCGAGGCCTTGTCGCCGAGCAGCTCGTCCAGCGTCTTCGACGAGACCGCCTTGCGCAGGCCGTACTGCAGCTCGCGATAGACGTGCTCGGCGTGCTTGACGACGCGGGTGCGCGCGGCGACCGGGTCGGTCACGCGCACGCTCGCCGCCAGGTTCACGCGCAGCGATACCTTGTCGCGGGTCAGCAACTCCTGGCCCGACACTTCCATCGCCTGCATGCGCAGCTCGATCACCTCGACGCTGACGT
Organism: Lysobacter sp. 22409; assembly: GCF_052045105.1. Taxonomy (NCBI): domain Bacteria; kingdom Pseudomonadati; phylum Pseudomonadota; class Gammaproteobacteria; order Lysobacterales; family Lysobacteraceae; genus Lysobacter; species Lysobacter sp. 22409. The sequence continues at coordinate 49,236 of NZ_JBQEOE010000006.1, forward strand.
TCTTGCGGAAATTCCAGAACGCATAGGCGCCCGGCTCGAGACGGCGCACGAACTTGCCGTCGACGAACAACAGCCCGGCCGACTCGGTCGGCACCGCGCCGGCGACCGCGATGCGGTCCAGGTAAGCGAGCTGACGCAAGCGGTTGGCGACGTCCGGCTCGATCGCCAGGCCGTCGCCGAGGACGATGGTCCGCACTTCGATCTGCGCCAGCCCCTTCCAGTACAGCTGGCGGGTGCCAGGTGCGAGCACATCGTCGATCCTGCCGTTGCGCAGCACCAGACCGATCTCCTGCATGCCCAGGTTGGCGAGCACGAAGTGTTCGTCCAGGCGCGCGCCTAGGCCGGCGATCAGCGCATCGGCGTCGCGCCCGTTGTATTGGGCGTCGACGATCGAATGCGCCGTCACTTCGAGCTGGTGCTGCCAGTTGCTGAGTCGATGCACGCCGGGGCCGAGCACGCGCTCGATCCGGCGGTTGCGGTAAACCAGGGCGCGCTCGGCATCGCCGACCACGACCTTCTTCATCCAGAACATGGTGTTCTCCTTGTGGTTCCGGTGGGCCCGATCCGTGGTGATGGCCGCTGCGACCGAATCGGTCGTCGCAACGGCGCGGTGATCCGTCGTGCGCGAGCGCCGACGAAAGCAATAGGTAGGAAACGCCCCTGGCATCGTCATCGCGAAACCCGCGCGCTGCCGGCGGGAGGCGATGCGGCCCGCGTTCGCGACGTTCCCTGTCGCGAGGCTTGCGCCGCACCGTCGCGCGCCACGAGGGCGCGGGTCCGGCGATGTCGCCGCTGCGTCGTTCCGTTGCGCGCCGCGCGAACGCGGCGTTTGGCGAAACGCCGCGCGGGGCGTTTCCTGGATCGGAACTTTCGTTCCTGATTAACTGCTTGGAAGGCAGTTAGGGATAACGGGACTCGAACCCGCGACCGACAGCATCGAAAGCTGTTGCTCTACCCGACTGAGCTATATCCAAAGACCGACGGATCGGATTCGAACCGATGACCCGCGCACTACGTCGCTGCTCTACCAGGCTGAGCTACCGTCGGTTTGAGAAACATCCATCCGCGGACGTCGGCATACGCCACGGCAATGCCGCGCGCACCGGACGGGCTGCGAGCCCGTACCGCTGTCGTTCGTTTCATCGGATGCTTCGTATTGCCGACTGTCGCCAATCGGCAATGGGTTCGGGCGCAAGCGCCCATGTCTGCGGTTCCACGATCGGCCGCCCGTGCCGAAGCATCGGGACACAGCGCTCGAAGCGCCTCGACGGCTCATCCCCTTTCCTCTCGGATGCTTCGGGGGTATGGACTCGCGTTATTGCTTGGTTTTTCCCTTTGCGGACGCTGAAACTGAAACGCCCCCGGTGGTGAACCGAGGGCGTTCGCGTTCCTCGGGAGATCGGGGCGACCGATCTCCCGTGGTAAAGGGAGTCAGTCCGGCGTGTGCAGAACGTCGAGGCGACCGCGCTTCGTCGACGCGCGATCGAACAGGCCGTGGCACGAGGGCCGCGGTGCGTTCTGTTTGGCGATGTCGAGTGTGAAATGCACGGAAGGAGGTCGGTCGAATGCGTCGCTAGGACGAAGGCCGCGAACGATACGCCCGCGAAAAACCGGATGCAATACCGTTCGTCGCCCCGTGAGCGGTGCGGTGCGATCGAAGGGAGAGAGGTTTCTTCCAATGACGGTGCCGCTCGTTCGTCGAGTGGTTTCGATCAAGCGCGTTTTGCTTCGGCGAGGCGGCGGCTCGAATGCGCTTGCCCTCGCCCCGGTCCTCTCGCGCATCGCGGGAGAGGGCGCCGATAGCTTCGCTGCGGCGGCGGTGTCATCTCTGTGTGCAAGCGATCCTCGCGATCAGCGCGTCGCTGTCGATCACTTCGGCGAACTCCGCGCGCAAGGTCGCCAGATGCGCGCGGCTGACCGCTTCGGCCGGGATCACGCTGCCGTCGGCGTCGGCGAGGTCGAAGCAGAAGCAGGCGTCGGCAACGACGATGGTGCGGTAGCCCAGGTTGCTGGCAACGCGCGCGGTGGTCGATACGCACATGTCGGTGCTGATGCCGAACAGGGCGACGGTGTCGACGCCGAGCCGGCGCAGGCGCAGGTCGAGGTCGGTGCCGATGAAGGCGGCGTTGACCGACTTGCCGATCGCGGTTTCGCCCGGCCGCGGTTCGAAGCCGGGGCGAAAGGCGTTGCCGGGGTGCGAGGGATGCAGCGTCGAGCCGGCATGGATCGAATCGTGGCGGACGTGGATCAGCGGCCATCCGCGTTCGCGCCACGCCGTGAGCAGGCGCTGGCCGTTGGCTTCCATGTCGGGGTTGTTGCGCCGGCCCCAGGGTGGGTAGTCGAAGCCCCGTTGCACGTCGATGGGGATCAGGGCGATGCGGTTCGGCTCGGTCATGGTCGCTCGGGTGATGAGTGGGGTTCAGTCGGCAGGAAGGTGGGGGCCGCCGTAGGCGCGCTGGACGATGGCGATGCGTTGCTCGAAGCGCTGGTACCAGCGGCGGTGGCCCAGGTCGCGGGCGACCGTGTGCTCGGCGTGTTCGCGCCAGGCGCGGATCGCCTGTTCGCTGTCGAAGTAGGCGACCGTGATGCCGAAACCGTCGACACCGCGCGTCGATTCGAAACCGAGAAAGCCCGGCTGGTCGCGCACCAGTTCGGCCATGCGCGTAGCGGTGCGGTCGTAGCCTTCGGCGTCCGCGGCGCTGCGCTGCGAGGAGAAGATCACCGCGTAGTAGGGCGGGGCGGGCAGGTCGGCGAAGCCGGAGGCGGCCATCGGTGCGGGTCCGGTCGGGGTGCGAGGCGATGGCTTATCGTGCGCATTCGCCTGCGCCGGTCTCAACCCGGCAGAATGCCGGTCAGGCCGGCGATAGTGCCGGCGTTCTCGCCGGATGGATGGCCCTTGCGATGAAGACGCTCGACGACACCGACCGCAAGCTGATCGCGCTGCTGCAGGACAACGCGCGCTCGTCGACGGTGGCCCTGGCCAAGGCGGTGGGGCTGTCGCGCAGCACCGTGCAGGAGCGCCTGCAGCGTCTGGAGGCGGCCGGGGTCATCGCCCAATACACCGTGCGCCTGGGCAGCGGCGGCGATCCGCTGCGGGCCTGGTTGTTGCTGCGCTATGGCGAGGGCTTCAGTTGCGACGACGTGGTGCCGCCGTTGGCGCAACTGCCGCAGGTGCGCCTGATCCACAGCGTCGCCGGCGAGATCGATCTGATGGTGCTGGTGGAAACGCATTCGCCGAGCGAGCTGGCGGACCTGCGCGAGCGGGTCGCCGCGTTGAAGGGGGTCGACGACGTGACCACCGTGCCGGTGCTGCGCACCGCCCTGGATCGGTCGTGACGGCGCACGGTTTTGGGTAGGGACGGCGCAAGCCGCGACCGCGGCGTTGCAACGGCCGGCGCAGGTCGCCGCTTACGCCGCTCTGACACGAGCAGCGCTCATTCCGGTTCGACCTCGGCCAGCTTCATGACCCAGGCCGGCGTCTCCGGTTCGCCGGCAAGGACACTCGCCGGCGGGTGCTCTCCGGTCGCCCAGCGGTGCAGCCAGTTGGGGCCGAGCGGGCCGAGGTAGGCGTCGCTGCGCTCGAAGGCGGGGTCGCGCATGGCTTCGTCCAGGTCGACGAAACGGTAGCCGCGCTTGCGCATCATCGCGATCAGCTCGCCATAGGTATCGGCGTTGAGCGCGTTGGCGTGGATCAGCCAGATCTGCGGCAGGGCGTAGCCGAGCAGGGCGACCGATTGGCGTTCGTAGTAGTCGAGTTTGTCGCCCATGTGCTCCACGTAGTCGCCGCGCAGCTTGGCCTTGAGCTTGCGCGCCTCGCGCCTGGACAGCTCGGGCGATTCGCCGACGCGCAGGTAGGCGGTGGCCCAGATCCAATCGGTGTTGTCGGCGGTGACCGGCGCGATGCGGTAACCGTGTCCGGCGAGGAAGCGCTGCAGATCGGCCTTGTCCTGCGCGCTGCGGCCGGCGCGCAGATAGGGATGACGGAACCAGCGCGGCGGCGCGCGGCCGGCGCGTTCCAACAAGGGCCGCAACTGCCGTTCGCCGAGCAGGATGTCGGCCTGGTAGGCCGGCAGACCGACCGCATGCAGGTCGAGGTGGCCGTGGCCGTGGTTGCCGAGCTCGGCGCCGGCGTCGAGCCAGTCGCGCAGCATCGCCAGGCGTTCGGGCTGGACCTGGCCGTCGTGTTCGAGCTTGCCCTCGTTGACGAAACCGATCGCCGGCACGCCGGCGCGCTCGATCGCCGCGACCAGGCGGCGGTGGCCGTCGATCGCCTCGGCGCTCGGCACCGAGGGCAACTGCACCCAGGGCAGATCGTCGACGGTCATGACGATGCGGCGGTCGGGAACATGACCTCGGTCGGGAGCGTNCGCCGGCGACCGACGGCCACGAGGCGGCGACGGCGAACAGGCAGGCAAGGAACAGATGCAGCGATGTGAGCGGACGCATGCGGGGCTCCGGAGCAGAAGCGGCGATCATCGCCGCCTCCGCACCCGCAAGAAACCGCCTTCCGGCCGAGACCGGCACGGAAGGTCTACTACTTTGGTCAATTCAGCTTGCGCGAAATGAAGTAGTAGGCGAGATTGCCCAACCCGCAGGCGCCGAGCAGCACCGCGACCATGCCCGGGGTGGCTTCGCGCCAACCGGTGGCCTCGATGATGCCGAAGGCGAGAGCCAGCAGGACCATGACGATGCCCCAGCGCAAGGCGCCGTGGCGGCGACGGATGTCTTCGTCGCGGGCCATCGAGCGCAACAGCTCTTCGGCGCCGCCGGTCGACAGCAACTTACTGCGGAAGCGCGCGTCCACGACGATCTTGATCGCGAAGACGATGCAGATGAACAGGGTAATGGGGATAAGAAGTTCGAATTCCATGTGGGCAGTCTCTTCGGGTTCGGGTCACGAGGTAATGGATACGGGTACCTGGCGATCGGTTGCAGGCCCGGGCGATGGGGCTGCGGCCGGGGCTGGGCGCGGTGAACTACGCCGGTTACAGGGTGGCCGGCGGGGTCGGCCGGTCCGGCCTGGCCATCCGGAAGTTGACCGTTGTCATATCGCGATGGATATCCTCGTCACTGCAACCGATTGCGCCCTGACCGCATCTTGAGCGGGATGACCGGCCTCCCCATCAACGACGACCGCAGTCTGGTCGCTGCCGTCCTGGCCCAGACGCCGGGCGCTTTCGAGCGCTTGGTGCGGGACTATCAGGGGCTGTGCTGGCACATCATCCAGCGCATGGTGCGGCACCCGGACGACACCCGCGAGCTGTGCCAGGAGGCGTTCCTGCGGGTACACCAGTGCCTGCACCAGTACCGCCACGAAAGCCCCTTGAAGTCGTGGATCGGCCAGGTCGCCTATTCGGTCGCCAAGCGCCATCTCGAACGCAAGCGCATTCCGATCCTCGAAGTCGCCGACGACGAAGACGCCTTGTCGCCGCTCGACATGGTCAGCGACGGCTTCGACCTGGAGGCGGCCTGCGCCGACGAGGAGATCGCCGCCGGGCTGCACGCCGAAATCGAAGCTTTGCCGCCGCTGCAACGCACCTTGTTGACCCTGTATCACCTCGAAGAAGTGCCCATCGGCGAAATCGCCAGCATGACCGGCCTGGCCGAGGGCACGATCAAGAGCCATCTGTTCCGGACTCGCGCCCGCCTGCGCCAGCGCCTCGAAGCCCGGTTGGGAGAATTCGCATGAACCGTAACGGCATTCCTTCCGATCACGAACCGCGTTTCGACGACGAACGCATCGCGCGCGAGTGGCGGCTGCAGGAGCGCGCGCTGCAGGAAGAGCGCGCCGGCATGCCGATGAGCGCCGGCGATCCGCGCCTGGCCCAGTACCGTTTGCTCAGCCGGGCGCTGCGTGCGCCGGTGATGGAGCCGATTCCCTACGGTTTCGCCGCGCAGGTCGCGCGCCGGGCCGAGTCCGCGGCGACCGCCGGCGATCGCCTCGAACGCCTGCTGCAAGGCGGTTTGCTGGGCCTGCTGTTGGTGATCGGTATGGGCATGATGATGGCGACCAGCGCGAACTGGTTGCCGGCGCTGCAGGCGCCGTTGCAGGCCTTGCCGCAAGGCAGCGTGTCCTGGGGGCTGGTGGTCGCGGCCTGCTGCGCCCTGACCTGGGGTTGGGACGGCGCTCTGCGCGGTCTGGGCTTGGACGGCGGCGCGCAAGGCCGCGCCGCGTAAGCAAGGCCTGCGCCATCGCGCAGGCGCGCCGCTGCGTTGTGATGTTGCGCGGTCGTCGACGCGGATCTGTGACGCAGTCGCGGCTCCGAGGCGTTCGTCGGGCGCGCGGCGATCGATTCGCCACTCGCCTGCGGCCCTCCGGACGGGCATCGAACATCGTTTGAAACGCCGCGCCGACGTGTCGCGGCGCACGTGCCTTCCGTGACGCTCGCAGCCTTGCCGCCCCGCGCGCGCAACGGCATCCGACGCGTATTGCGGACACCGGCGATGGTGACGAAATCGCAACTCGTCGACGAAAACGGGAACGGAAGTCGAGTATCGCGACGGGGTGCGCAGTTCATCGCCCTCAGCAGCAGGCGCGTGTCACCCAAGTAACAGCCATCGCCAGACCCCCTAACCAGACTCGCTCTCAGGTGCTCGACACAGGAGAAGCGAGAGATGGAACGTCCCAAGAATGAGCGCGACGACCTCAAGGTCGCCGACGAAATGTTCGCCAACGCTTGGCGGATGTGTTTGCCCGAACTGGAGGCGCGTTCGCGCCGCTTCGCCGACGGACAGCGCGACCAGGCCGAGGAATTGCTGGCCAATACCGCGATCAAGGCCCTGCTGTTCATGCGCCGCGCGCCGCAGACCGTGACCGATCCCTGCGGCTTCCTGTTCGTGGTGCTGCGTCACGTATTTCTCGACAGCGTGCGCCGGCGAGGACGCGACCGCGAGGTGTTCGACCGCAACCGCGAGATCGACAGCGAAGCCAGCGGCTTCGCCCACGACGGCCTGTCGGCGCTGCAGAAGCTGGAACTGGACCAGCAACTCGATCGCGTCGTCGCCGCGGTCTCGCGCTTGAGCCGCGAACAGCGTCGCCTGTTCGCCTATCGCTTCATCGACGATCTGCCGTACCCGGTGATCGCCCAGAAATTCCATATCAACCAGCCGCTCGCGCGCAAGCGCGTGGAGCTGCTGCGCAACCGTCTGAAGACTGCGATGGCGCGCGACTGAGCGCGTTCGAGCGGGCGGGGCGGAGACCTCGTTCGCGGGGTCTGCAAGCGCATCGGTCAAATCTCGTTTCACAACGGTACTGGCCGGGCGTTCCTCCCAATCAGACCCACGACGAATAACGGAATGGACAGCGCAACCCCGGCGCCGGTCATGCCGACCCCTTCAAACCGCACCATTCAAGGACAGGCTCATGGCCGACGAGACCTCCGTCAATTCGCAGATCACCGACGCTGTCACCCAAACCAACGTCAAGGTGGTCGCCGAAGCGCCCGCGCAAGCGATCGCATCCCTCTATCAAGTGTCCAGCCATTCGGCCGGCCTGTCGCTGCAGAACGCCGTACACAGCCAGCAAGTGCTCAACCAGATCTCGAGCGCGGTGGTGTCCAAGGCGGTTGCGCTGATCATGGCGATCGGGGAGAAGCCATGACGCTCGCTGCGTCGGCGCTGGCGCCGGCGAGGCGAGGGCATGAGCCCGTTCCCGCTCGCGACCCTCGTTGTGGGAGCGCCCGGCGATGAAACAACGGCCCGGCAAGAACAAGAACGCGTCGGGCAAGAAAACGGCTCGCAACGCGAGCGCAGCGCCACCGCCAGCATCGTCCGCACCGTCGATCGCATCGTCCACGCCGACACCCTCCACCGCTACGGCCAGCCCCACGCTGCCCATTGCGGCATCCGCTGCCACGCCGCCTATAGCGATACCCGCCGCCATGATCATCAACGCCACCACACCTCCCGCACCGATCGATCCGCCCGCCACCGATGCCGCAGCGGCCAGCGCCAGCGCCAGCGCGACGACTCCGGCGCCGGCCGCCACCGCGCCCGCTGCCGCGGCGTCGCCTGCGCCTGCAGAATCCGCGGCGCCGGCCGCGCCCGACCCGGCGAATACGCCGGCCGCGACCGCGGCAGCGGCCACCGCTGCGCCGCCGCCGAGCGACGCGCCGACGGCTCCCGCGGCTGCCGCAGATACGCCTGCAACGACGCCCGCAACGACGCCGGCCGACGCGAGCGCAAGTGCGAGTCCGGCGACGTCCGCTACGCCGGCTGCGCCTGTCGATCCGAGCGCGCCGGCGGCTACGGCAACGCCCGCCGCTGCCGCACCCGCGGCATCGACGGCACCCGCAGCACCCGCAGCAGCGGGTGCCACGTCGCCGAGCGATGCCGCCGCGACGTCGCCTGCCAGCGCCGCCGCGGCACCGTCCTCGGCCGCCGCCGCGGGCACGCCGCCGTCGACTCCTGCGACTCCTGCGACGCCACCGCCCTCGCCGCTGGCCGCGGCGCGCAGCCTGGCGGTCGCCAAGAGCGTCGATCCGCCGACGCCGGCTCCGCCGCCGACCGACGCGCTCAATCAGCAGATCGTGCAGGCGGTCCAATTCACCAACGCCGAGACCGCGTCGTATGCGCCGTCGCAGATCGCGACCGGGCCGGACATGATGATCAGCCAGGCCGCCGGCCTGGTGGCGCAATCGGCCGCGGCCTATTTCGACGGTGTCAGCAAGATCGCGCTGGCCAGCCAAGGCATCCTGATGCGGCAAATGACCCAGGACCTGGTCGACAACCACCTCGAGAAAGCCGCCGAGGACGCGTTGGGCATTCTCGCCACCGACATCCTCATGGGCGCGGCCGCCGCCGTTGCCGCCGCTGCCGGTGCGATGGAAGCCGAGTCGGCGAGCTTCGCCATCGACCGCATCGATTCAAGCATCGCCAAGTACTCCTCGCTGCTGCAGAACCGCAAGGGCAGTTGACCGCCGCGCCGTCCCGCGCGGGCGTGAACGCACGCCCGCGTCGGCCCGCCGTCGCCGCACCGCACCCACAGGACCCGGGCCATGGCTTATTTCGCCTTGCCGTCGCTGACATTGCCGAGCTATCGCTTCGACTACCACAGCCGTTTCGCCGGCATCCTGCCGGTCGAAGATGCGGCGTCGGTGGCCGGCGACTCGCTGCAATTGCCGGTCGCGTACAAGGTGCAGGGCCGCGACGGCACGGTCGAAGTGCAGGCTACGGTCGCCATTGCCAAGGGCCAGCAACTGTCGTTGGCCGCGGCCTTCGGCGGTGGCGAAGCCGACGACGCCCAGGCCGGTCGCGGCGCGGTGTCCTTGTTTCTCAAGGCGCTGTCGTGGATGGAGGAGAGCAATCCGCTCGCCAGCCTGGCCGCCAGCGGCAACCGCGCGCGCTACGAGCGCGGCGAATGCATCGCCGAGAATCTCTACATCGCCTGCGTCTGCTTGACCCGTTGGTTAGGCCTGAACCTGCGCCGCGGCATCGCCGCCACCGACCCGGTGCTGTACAAGACCGTGCGCGGCGCGCTCGAGGCCCTGGTCAAGGGCGCGAAGCCGAACGCCTCGACGACGCTCGACCAGCTGATGCCGGCCTTGCGTTACTTCAACCGCAAGATCTACAGCGCCGGCCAGTACACGCCGTTCGACGATGCCTGCTGCGCACGCTCGTTCGCGATCAGACGGCTGCGCGCCGAGCCCGATGGCGAAACACGCTATCTGCAGTGGATGGCGATGAGCCTGCGCTATCTCGAACAGCAGGGCGTCGCCCATGTGCAGACGGCCATCGGCGAGGACGAGATCCGCGCGGCCAATGCTGTCGTCGCGAGCTACAACCGAGCCCGCCAGACCCAGTACAAGCTGCTGGCGCGGACCTCGGCGGTCTACGCCGGCGCGCAGGCGCTCGAACGCGATCTGAGCGCCAGGATCCTGCCCCTGTTCGAAGATCCGAGCCTCGGCGAGGTAATCGGCATCGACCTGCCCGGCAGCGGGAACAGGGGCGGCCACTACGCCGAGTTGTTCGCGTTTCTGACCGCGCAGCAGCAGGTTCAACCGAGCCCGGAGCTGACCCGTTTCTTCGGTGCCGGCGCGGGCGCGCGTGCCTTGCAACTGACCAACCACATCCAGTGCGGAGAAGACGCGGGTCTGTCTTCGGACAATCGCTCGGCGATCGGCTATGCCATGGCCTATTCGTTGCGGTTGCCGGCGACGGGTTTCTATCGCGCCTATTCGGACTATGTCTTCGCCTGCCTGGCCGCGGCCAAAGGGCGCCAGGCCGAGGAGGCGCGCGACAGCGCGGGCACGCCGCCGCATCGGACCTACGACGTCTCGGGATTGTTCGACGAGATGTTCCGCAACGACAGCCTGACCTGCGACGGCCTGACCTTGCGCCGCTACGACGTCGCCAGCGCGCGCACGCGCGAGCGGGTCGACTCCGCCGGCAAACGCAACACGATGGCCTTGTGCGAATCGCTGGATCTGCCGTCGTCGGAGCAGGGCCCGAGCTATTACGAGCTGTTGACGGCGAACGCCAGCCTGCTGGGGTTCCGACTCGGCCACGCCTGCCACTACCGCAGCTTCGTCGCCGCGAAGTACCCCTTCATCGCCTTCGACACCCATCTGGGGGGGCATGCGGTCACCGGCGCTCCGGGATGGTTCGCTTCGACCCAGGGCGGCCTCGACGGCTATGTCGACACCGACCTGCTGCGCGTCGCGAGCGACAGGCTGATGTTCACCGGCCTGCAGGCCCTGAGCGCCGCGCAGATCGCCCAACTCATGAGCCTGGTGCGCGATGCCGCGACGCTGGCCGATCTGTTCGTCGCCGGCAAGCCGGTGATCCAGGAGCAATTGGCCGCGGCGATGGCGCTGATCGCGAGCGTCGCCAACCTCGACCGCGCCTATGCCGCATTCCAGGCCTTGGTCGAAGCCCTGGCCGGCGACAGCGGCGTGCGCAGCGTCTGGTTCGCGGCGCTGTGCCGGGCCCTGAACCTGTTCATCAACTGGCGTTCCTACCTGCTCGGCTCGGATGCGCAAGGCCTCGAACACAGCGATATCCAGGACGAATTCCTGCGCACGATCGTGCTGCTGGCCTACGACCTGGTGCCTTTCGAGGCCTCCGCGTCGAGCCAGGGCAACGTCGGCGCGCAGTTGCAACAACTGGTCGCCAGCGTCTCGGCCGCCTACTGGCAGGCCACGGTCGGCCCACTCGCGGCTTTTGCCGGCACGCGGCAAATCACTGCGTCGATCGCCGGATACAAGGCGCCGGCGTCCGTCGTCACCGTCACGCGCAAGCCCAGCCCGGCCTGATCGGCGACCGCATTGCGTATCGCATCCCTTGTAAGACCGGAGTTCGCAATGGACGAGAATCTGCATTACCTGCTGCACGAGGAACTGGAAGGTCTGTTCGATCTGCCGGCGGTCAAGGCTGCGCAAGCGGCGTCGCAACAGGCGGTGGAGCAGGCCGTATCGGCGGCGCACGCCGCATCGAGCGAGGCGATGGAGCACGCGCTCGCGCCGGCATCGGCGCCGCCGGTGGCGCCGGCGACCGCGCCGGTAGCGGATCCGGCGCCGCCGGCCGAGCCGGCCGCGGACGGTGACGAGCTGATCGAGCGCTTCCTGCGCCCGGACGTACTCGAAGCGCTGACGAAACTGGCCGGGGTGTCGCCCGAGCAGGTCCTGACGGCCTTGGCCAAGCTGGCCGGCGTGCAGCCCCAGCAGGTGCTGAGCGCGTTGCTGAAGCAGTTGGGAGCGCGCTGATGTCCGCCGCCCCTCCCGATGCAAGCTTCGCCAGCGCAGCGGCCGTCAACGGCGCCGCGCTCAATGGCGCCTCGCTCAATGGTGCCTCGATGAGCCGAACCGCCGCCGATCCGATCCGCACCGAACTGGACCATCACGTCGGCCTGTTGGCCTTGCACGTGCTCGGCCGCGAACTCAGCGACGGAGAACGCATGCAGGTGAGCGCGGCGCTGGATGCGATCGACGCCGATTCCAAGGCGCGCGCAGCGGCGCCGGCCGGCGCGCCGACGGTCGGACAGCTCGGCCGTTCGCAGGCCGGCAACCTCATCGAATCCGGCCGTCAGCGCATCGAGGACGTGATCGAGCAAAGCCTGCGCCGTACCCAGGCGACGGTGCGCAAGGATGCACGCGCCGAGCGCGAAGCCGAGGCGGCGGTGCTCGGCGCGGTCGAGCGCGCCACCTCGCTCGACGATCTGCGTCCGCCCAAGCCGCCGCCGGGCAACGCAGGCGCTGCCGGCGAGCGGCCGATGATCGCGCAGATCGCCGATCAACTCGCGCACCTGGTCCAGCTCGAAGTCGAGGCCTGCTTCGACAAACAGTTCGGGCCGCTCGCCAAACAACTGCAAAGCGTGATCGACGCCGCGAAGGACAACGGCCTGATCCCGAAGACCCAGAATTCCGCGCCATCGGACGAGTCGCGTGCCGATGCGGAAAACAGCGGAAATTCCGCTGCAAAACCCGATCGGGACAACAACTAAAACACGCCGCCAAGGCGCCAGCATCGGCTTCACAACGCGATAGATGACTCGTTCTTCCAACACGTACGGCATCGGCCGTACTTCATCCCTCCAAGGAGTTCAACATGGCTTTCCCTACCGCCGTCAACGATCAAATCACCGATGCCGTCACCCAGTCCAACGTCAAGGTCATCGGCGAGGCGCCTGCCTTCGCGATGGGCTCGATCTACCAGTCGATGGCCCACTCGACCGGCATCCTGTTCGAAAACGCCGTGTCCGCGCAGCAGCAGCAGAACACGCTGGCGCAGGCGGCGGCCAACCAGGGCGTGATGCAGATCTACAGCCTCGACACCACCGCCGCCGCCGGTGCGACCGAAAAGATCGCCCAGACCGGCGTGTCGGACAACCTGACCAGCCTGCTGACCGTGCTGCGCGCGTTCAAGCCGTAATCGGTTCGATTCGCATACCTCGCAGCCGTTCGGGCCTGACCGCGACGGTCAGGCCGCAGATGCCGGTCCGCGCTCGCGCTGAGCCGGGCCGGCATCCGGGCTCATTCGCTTTCCAGTAATCGCCAACCGAGGATTTCTTCATGGCCTTTCCCACCGCAGTCAACAACCAGATCACCGACGCCGTCACCCAGTCCAACGTCAAGGTCATCGGCGAAGCGCCGGCCTTCGCCATGGGCTCGATCTTCCAGGCCGCCGCGCACTCCACCGGCATCCTGTTCGAGAACGCGGTTTCCTCGCAGCAGCAGCAGAATTCGTTGTCGCTGGCCGCCGCCAACCAGGGCGTGATGCAGATCTACAGCGTCGACACCACCGCCGCCGCAGGCGCCACCGAGAAGGTCGCTCAGACCGGCGTGGCGGACAACCTGACCAGCCTGTTGACCGTGCTCACCTCGTTCAAGCCGTCGCCGTACGCGTAATCCGCAAGGGACACGATGCCGGGCCGCTGCTGGCGCCGGCATCGTACCGGCTCCTGCGTGCCGGGTTCGCGCTGGCGGCGCCGCAACGGCGCCGCACCTCCGACACAGCTCGATCGACGGATCTCGCCGCTCGCCGCAGGCTCCGAACGCAGACGATCCACAGGGGGCGTTATGCAACGTGCCATCGGCCGCATGCGCGGCCACCATGATCGCGGCCTCGTCGCCGCCCGGACTTACGCAACCGCCAGCTCGGGCACGCGGCCGCCCGTATGTGCGTGACACTCGAAGACAACATCGCCGTGCGCCGGCGCCGCTGGGGCCTGGATCGCTGCAACCTCCTGCGCGGTTTGCCGGCGACGCTGCTGGAACACATCGCCCGCCATTCCACCGAACTCAACCTCGAAGAAGGCGATGCGCTGTTCTTCAAGAACGATTCCAGCGACTTCCTCGCCTTCGTCATCCACGGGCGGATCTATAAGCTGCTGTACGGTCCCGATGGCCAGGAGCTCATCGTCGACACCATCGAAAGCGGCGAAACGGTCGACGAAACGCCGTTGCTCGACAATCACTCGCATACCTTCACCGCGGTGGCCTACAGTCCGACCCGCGTGCTGTTGCTGTCGCGCCGCCACTTCCCGAGCCTGACGGCGGACCCGGCGGTCATCGAACGCGCCCATGCCTCGTTGTGCATGCGCTTGCGGCAAGCGGTGGAAAGCCTGGAGACGATGTGCCTGCATCGCCTCGAATCGCGCCTGGCGAGGTATCTGTTGTCGCTGATGCGGTCGCAGACGCGTCCGCGCGAGGACAGTTTCGAGGTCGCCCTGCCGCCGACCCAGAGCATCCTGGCGGCGATGGTCAACGCCAGCCGGCCCAAGTTGAACGCGCAGTTGCAGACCTGGCACCGCAGCGGCCTGGTCAGCCGCAAGCGCAACATCCTGCGGATCAACGATATCGACCAGTTCCGCTGCAAGGCCTATCTCGGACGCGATGCCGAGAAGCCGCACGCACGGGCCCGTTCTACCGCGGCCCGCCACAGCGCCTGAAGCGGACGCCTTCGCGCCCGTTTCGATTCGCAGCTATTTCAACATCGGCCCGAGCCGAGTCCACACGTGATCGCGCAGCTTCGGCTGCGCGCTCGCGATCGGATGCAGGTTGTCGGCCTGGAACGCGGCGCGGTCGAGGGCGATCGGTTCGAGCAGGAACGGCAGCAGGGCGGTGCCGTGCTGGTTCGCCAGTTCGCGGAAGTTGCGCTCGAAGCCCTGGGTGTACTCCTTGCCGAGGTTCGGCGGCATGCGCATGCCGATCAGCAGCACCTGTGCCTTGGCCGCCTTGGCCGCGGCGATCATGCGTTCGAGGTTGGCCCGGCTCTGCGCCAGTTGCAGTCCGCGCAGGCCGTCGTTGGCGCCCAGTTCGATCACCACGACGGCCGGACGGTTGCGCTGCAGTTCGCCGGCGATGCGCGAGGCGCCGCCGGCGGTGGTTTCGCCGCTGATGCTGGCGTTGACCACCTTCCAGCCGGGCTTGGTCTTGGCGATGCGCTCGGCGGTCAGCGCCACCCAGCCTTGCGAGGCGGCCAGGCCGTAGCCGGCCGACAGCGAGTCGCCCATGAACAGCACGGTGCGTGCCGCCTTGGCCGCCGGTGCGGCGACCGCAGGCTTGGCCGAGGCTCGTGGGGCGGTCGCCGGTTGAGCCTGCAGCGGCGCCCAAGCGCTCAGCAGCACGGCCGCGGCCAGCAGCGCGGCGTGGGCGCCACGACCAACGGCCCATTGAACGCGGCCCGGCGATGCCGCATATCGTTCTTTCCGGGCCGCGATATCGCCGGCCGGGCCGCAGGTGCGGTCCGGGGCGGTGCTGGCGACGGCGGCGCTCGCGTCGCCGAGATCCCCGAAATCGAAGCCCCCGCGGTTGCAGTTCTTAAAACTCATTTAATAACGTCTCCCGAAGATACGGCGAGGCAAGCAGATAGGACGATCATGGCAGCTTCCAACCTGGCCGATTCGATCATGGCCGATTCCATCGTGAAGGGTCGCGACGGGACGCACGCTGAAGCGGTATCGCGTGCGGCGGTGCCGACCCTCGAGGTCGACCGGCTGAGCAAGCGCGTGGCGCTGCCGTCGGGCGAACTCACGATCCTCGATGGGGTCGGATTTTCGATCGCCAAGGGCGACACGGTCGCGATCGTCGGGGCCTCCGGCTCGGGCAAGAGCACCCTGCTGTCGTTGATGGCGGGCCTGGACTCGCCGAGCAGCGGCACGGTCGTGCTCGACGGCGAACCGATTTCCTCGCTCGACGAGGACGGCCGTGCGCGCGTGCGCAGCGAGAAAGTCGGCTTCGTGTTCCAGAGCTTCCAGCTGTTGCCATCGCTGACCGCGTTGGAAAACGTGATGCTGCCGCTGGAACTGCGCGGCGACCGCGATGCCTTCGCGCCGGCGCAAGCGATCCTGGCCAAGGTCGGCCTGGGCCAGCGCCTGGATCATTACCCGCGCCAGTTGTCCGGCGGCGAGCAGCAGCGCGTCGCGCTCGCGCGCGCCTTCGTGACCCGGCCGTCGTTGTTGTTCGCCGATGAGCCCACCGGCAATCTCGACACCCACACCGGTCAGGCGATCATCGAATTGCTGTTCGAACTCAACGCCGATGCCGGCACGACCTTGGTGCTGGTGACCCACGACGAGCACCTGGCCGAGCGCTGCCATCGCCGCATCCGCCTCGACAGCGGCCGCCTGGTGCAGGAGTGAGCGGCATGCCCCGCACCGTGTCCCTGGCGTGGCGGCAACTGCGCCGCGACCTCAAGGCCGGCGACGTGCGCATCCTGCTCGCGGCGCTGGTATTGGCCGTGTTGGCGGTGACCGCGGTCGGCTTCGTCACCGATCGCGCCGAACGCGCGTTGACCATCGAAGCCAATCGCCTGCTCGGCGGCGATGCAGTGATCCGGGCCGATCACCCGATCGAAGGCGCCCTGCGCCGGGCCGCGTCGGTGCCGGCGCTGCGCCGCGCCGAAGCCACCGAACTGCAGACCATGATCCGGGTCGGCGAACGCCTGCAACTCGGCGATCTGCGCGCGCTCGGCGAAGGCTTTCCCTTGCGCGGCAGTTTCCGCATCGTCGATCGCGCCGGTGGCGCCGAACGCGATGCGCAGGGCGTGCCGGCGAAGGGCACGGTGTGGATGAGCCGCGCCGGCGCCGACACGCTCGGCGCGCAGATCGGCCAGAGCATCGCGATCGGCGATTCCAGCCTGCGCTTGGCCGCGCTGGTGGTGCAGGAACCGGATGCCTCGCTCGACTATTTCAACATCGCGCCGAAGGTGTTCCTCAACGCCGGCGATCTGCCCGCGACCGGGCTGGTCCAGCCCGGCAGCCGCATCCGCTATCGCCTCGTCGTCGCCGGCGCGCCCGGTGCGGTCGAGCGTTTCGTCGCCGCGGCCAAGCCCGCGCTGCAACGGGGCCAGCGCCTGGAAACCATCTCCGACGCGCGTCCGGAAGTGCGTTCGGCGCTCGACCGCGCCGGCCGTTTCCTCGGTTTGGCCGCGCTGGTCTCGGTGGTGTTGGCGGCGGTCGCGGTGGCGATGGCCGCGCGCCGCCACAGCGAGCGCCATTTGTCCGGCACCGCGGTGATGCGTTGCCTTGGCGCCAGCCAGCGCACCCTGGTCGGCATCCACGTCGGCGAGATGGTGTTGCTGGGCTTGATCGCGAGCGCGATCGGTGTCGCGCTCGCCTTCGGCCTGCAATGGCTGATCGGCGGTTGGCTGGAACAGGCCTTGAAGATGTCGATCCCGGGCGCGGGCTGGTTGCCGGCGGTGCAAGGCTTCGGTGTCGGCATGGTGGTGTTGCTCGCCTTCGGCGCGCCGCCGGTGCTCGCGCTGCGGCGCGTGCCGGCCCTGCGCGTGCTGCGCCGCGATCTCGATCCGACCGAGCCCAGCGCCTGGGTGGTCGCGATCGTCGGCCTGCTCGGCCTCGGCGCGCTGCTGTGGTGGAAGGCCGGTTCGGTCGCGCTCGGCGCGGCCATGCTCGGCGGCATCGCCGCGACTCTGGCGGTGCTCGCTTTGCTGGCCTGGGGCTTGATCGTGGTGGTGCGCCGCCTGCGTTCGCGCTTGCGCGGCAGCCTGCGCTACGGCCTGGCCAACGTCAGCCGCCGCGCCGGCACCAGCATCGCCCAGGTCTCGGCGCTCGGCCTGGGCCTGATGGCCTTGCTGCTGCTGACCTTCGTGCGCACCGATCTGCTCGATCGCTGGCAGCTGTCGTTGTCGGCCGATGCGCCGAACCGCTTCATCATCAACGTGCAGCAGGACCAGATCGCCGACGTGCGCCGTTTCATCGGCGAGCAAGGCCTGCCGGCGCCGACCCTGTTTCCGATGATCCGCGGGCGCCTGGTCGCGCACAACGGCAAGGCCGTCACCGGCGCCGACTATGCCGAGCGCGGCGAGCGCGCCAAGCAATTGGCCGAGCGCGAATTCAATCTGTCGGTCGCCGACAGCCTGCGCTCGGACAACAAGATCGTCGACGGCACGTTCTGGGCCGCGCGAAAGCTCGCCCGGCCCGAGGTTTCGGTCGAAGAAGGTTTCGCCGAGGAGCTGGGCTGGAAGCTCGGCGACCAGGTCGGCTTCGACATCGCCGGGCAGAACTTCCAGGCCACCGTCACCAGCCTGCGCAAGGTCGATTGGGAAAGTTTCCGCCCGAACTTCTTCGTCATCGCTTCGCCCGGTTCGCTCGACGGTTATGCGGCGAGCTACATCACCGCGATGAACGTGCCGGCCGAGCGCACGCGTTTCACCTCGCAGTTGGTCGAACGCTTCCCGAACCTGTCGGTGATCGACATCGACCAGGTGCTCAAGCAAGTGCGCAGCACTGCCGATCAGGTCTCGACCGTGGTCGAGGTGGTGTTCTATTTCTCCCTGGTCGCCGGCGTGCTGGTGTTGATGGCGGCGGTCAGCGCGAGCCAGGACGAACGCTTGCTCGAAGGCGGGGTGATGCGCGTGCTCGGCGGCAGCCGGCGCCAGTTGCGCCTGGCCCAGGCCTCGGAGTTCGCCGCGATCGGTCTGTTGTCCGGTTTGACCGCGGCCATCGCTGCCTCGGTGCTGGCCGGCGTGGTCGCGGTGCAGGTGTTCGATCTGCCTTGGGAATTCGACGCGCGCATGGCCGCGTTCGGCGCCGCCGCCGGCGTGCTGGCGGCCTTGGCGGCCGGCATGTTCGCCACTCGCCGGGTGCTGGACGCACCGCCGTCGGTGACCTTGCGCGAATTGCAGGGCTGAGTTCGGCGAGCCGACCTCACTGAACTTCGGCTTCGATAAGCCCCTCTCCCGCGTGCGGGAGAGGGGCGCGCGCAGCGGTGAGGCTCACCGATCTTGGGTCACTCGCTGACCTGCGGCTCCGCCTGGAATCGGCGCGCATAGCCGCGCTCCTGCGCGACCCGCTCGACCTCACCGTCGGCCAGGTCCGGTGCCGCATACACCGCATAGACCGTATCGTTCTGCCGCAAGCCGACGTGGTGCAAGCGGTAACGCGAGTGGCCGCTGCCGGTGTCGGGCGGGTAATGGCGCGGCGGCGTGCCGTCGTCGAGATCGAGTTCGCTGTTGTCGACGGTGCCGCCGATGAAAAGGGCTCGCATCGTGGGTCGCTCCTTGGGCTGGACGATGTTCCATCCTCGCGGTCGCGGCGTTGCGTGGCGATGAAGCCGCTGTTGCGCAGCCGCAACGACGCCGCAGCGCGAACGCGCCGACGACGATCACTCGCCCGGCGAGAGGTGGCCGGAAAACACCCGGTGCCGCGGGTGCAGGCGCAACCATAAGGTCTGCGCCAGCAACAACACGGCGATCGCCACCGCGCCCCAGGCGGCGATCTGCGCGCCATGCAAGACCGACCCGGATTGTTCGACGTAGACGCCGGCCAGGCCCCATAGCGCGGCGATCGTATAGCCGGCGTTGCCGCGCATGCGCGCGTTCAATAGCAACAGCAGCGCGGCGGCTGCGGCCAGCAGCACCAGGCTCCAGGCCAGCATGTCGTCGGTCGGCAACAGGCGATAGGCGACGATCACCTGGGCGGTGTTCAGGAACGCGGCCAGGCTGAGCCAGCCGGCATGTAAGGAGATCGGGAACTTGGCCCAGGCGATCTGCCCGGGCAGGGGGTGGCTGTCGCGTGACAGCAGCACCGCGCAGCGGGCCAGGCAGGCCAGAGCCAGCCAGATCACCGCCAAGGCCAGCCAGAACCACTGTTGGGAGAAGATCGGCATCCACAGCGCGGTCAGGGTGAAGCCGGCGGCCGCGGCCGGGCGCAGCCGGCGCAGGCTGTCGGCGCCGCGATAGCGCCCGCGCAGCTGCCAGAAGGCGAAGATCAGGTCGCCGAGGAAGATCGGGCCCCAGATCGCGAAGGCGTAGCCGGCCGCGACCAGCAGGGTGGGGTAGCGGTCGGAGATCGTGCCGTTGTCGGGGCCGAACACGCCCTGTTGGGAAAACCAGGCCACCGCGGGCATCAACAGGGCCGCAATCAGGACGGGCAGGCGCATGAGGCATGCATTCCGTTGGATGCGATGCCGACACCCTAGCGCGGTCGCGCGTAAAATCCGTGCGATGACCGCCATTCAGAATTCCCCGCATGCGCGTTGACCGCTCCGACGACGCGCTCGACACCCTCTTCCAGCCCCTCGCCGACGGCGTGCTGCGCTGGCCCGAACAGGGCGGCGCGCTGTTCCTGCACGCGCGCGACGGCATCGGCCTGCGTCAGCAGCCGCGCCCCGGCCTGGTCTGCGAACAGGGCTTCAAGCCCGAAGTCGACGCCTTGCACCGCGCCGGCCTGGACACGGTCGACCTGGACACGCTCGACCCGGCCCGGCGCTTCCCGCTGGTGCTGGTGCTGCCGCCGCGCCAGCGAGACGAGGCACGAGCGCTGTTCGCCCAGGCGATCGCGCGCACCGCACCCGGCGGGCGCGTGCTCGCCTGCATGCGCAACGACGAGGGCGCGCGTTCCGGCGAGACCGACCTGGGGCGCATCGCCGGCCCGGTCGGCAGCCTGTCCAAGCGCAAATGCCGCGCGTTCTGGACCGCACCGCTGGACGGCGCGGCCGATCCTGCCCAGGCCGCGGCCTGGGCGGCGTTCGACGCGCCGCGCGAGATCCTCGGCGGCCGCTTCGTCAGCCGCCCCGGGGTGTTCGCCTGGGACCGCATCGACACCGCATCGGCCTTGCTCGCGGCGCACCTGCCGAGCGATCTGCGCGGCCATGCGGCCGATCTCGGCGCCGGCTACGGCTATCTTTCGGCCGAATTGTTGGCGCGTTGCCCCGGCGTCGTCGCCGTGGACCTGTACGAAGCGCAGGCGCGCGCGCTGGAACTGGCGCGAACCAATCTGTCGCGCGTGGCGACGACGGCCGAGCTCGAGTTCCACTGGCACGACGTCACCGCCGGCCTCGACCGCGGTTACGACGTGATCGTCAGCAACCCGCCGTTCCACGGCCAGGGCCGCGACGAACGCCCCGACCTGGGCCGCCGCTTCATCGCCGTCGCCGCCGAGGCCTTGAACCCCGGTGGTCGCCTGTGGCTGGTGGCGAACCGCCATCTGCCCTACGAATCGGTGCTCGACGAACGCTTCGGCCAGGTTCGCATCGTCGCCCAGCGCGGCGGCTTCAAGGTCGTCGAAGCGATCAAGCATTCGAAGGCTCCGGGCAGGGCGCGCGCATGAAACTGGTCAAGCTGATCGCCAATCTGGGCTATGGCAGCCGCAAGGACGTCACCGCGATGTTCCGCTCGGGCCGCATCACCGATGCGCAGGGCGAGGTGCTGTACGCCGACGACAAGGTCGCGCACGAGGCGATCCGCCTCGACGGCGAGCCGCTCGATCCGCCGGCCGGCCTGACCCTGCTGTTGCACAAGCCGGTCGGTTACACCTGCTCGACCAAGGACCCCGGACGTATCGTCTACGACTTGCTGCCGCCGCGTTTTCGCGCGCGTTCGCCGTTGTTGTCCTCGGTCGGCCGGCTCGACCGCGAGACCAGCGGCCTGCTGTTGTTCACCGACGACGGCGGTCTGCTGCATCGGATCGTGTCGCCGAAGGCGCAGCTGGCCAAGGTCTATGAGGCCACGCTGGCCGCCGATCTGCGCGGCGACGAGAGCGCGATCTTCGCCAGCGGCGAGCTGATGCTGGAGTCGGAACAGACGCCGTTGGCGCCGGCCGTGCTCGACGTGGTCGCCCCGCGCCAGGCTCGCCTGACTCTGACCGAAGGCCGCTATCACCAGGTGCGGCGCATGTTCGCCGCGGTCGGCAACCACGTCGAAGCCCTGCACCGCAGCCGCATCGGCGGCTTGTCGCTGGGCGATCTGCCGAGCGGGCAATGGCGCCGGCTGGACGCGTCCGATATCGAGACCTTGTTCCGTGGTTGAGTCCGGGTTGCCGCCGATCGATTTCGTCCCCGATGCGGTGTTGTTCGACATGGACGGCCTGATGCTGGACAGCGAGCGCGCGATGCTCGAGACCTGGCGCGCCGCCGCGGTGGAGGAGTCGATCGAAGCCGACGACGCGCTGTGGCTGAGCATGGTCGGCATGCACGATCGCGCCAGCCACGCGATGCTCGCCGAGCGCCTCGGCGCCGACACGGCCTTGCGCCTGCGCGACGCCGGCGACCGCCTCTACGACGCGCGCGTCGCCGCCGGCCTGCCGCTCAAGAGCGGTTTGATCGACTTGCTGGACCTGCTCGATGCGCACGGTATCCCGAAGGCGGTCGCGACCTCGACCCGCCGCGAACGCGCGCTGGCGAAGCTGACTTCGAGCGGCCTGATCGAGCGGTTCGCGGTGATCGTCACCGGCAGCGACGTCGAGCATGCGAAGCCGGCGCCGGACATTTATTTGTTGGCTGCACGGCAGCTCGGTGTCGATCCGCGCCGTTGCCTGGTGCTGGAAGATTCCGAGCCCGGCGTGCGCGCTGCGCTCGCCGCCGGCGCAACGCCGATCCAGGTGCCCGACCTGGTTCCGCCGCGCGCGGAATTGCGCGGCCTGGGGCACCGCATTGCCGATTCGCTGGTGCAGGCGCGCACTTTGTTGGATAGGGCGCTGGGTGCGCGCGCGGCGGCTGCGGGCTAAGCGCGGGCTGGTCGGGCTGGTGTAGGGCAAGAGCAACTCCCACCCTGGCCCCCCTTTGCAAAAGGGGGGAAGTGCTTCCGGGCAGGTGCTCTTCGCCATCGGATGTATCCGTCGCTCGCGGACTTTCAAGCCGATGCGAACGTGCTAGCCGTGGCGAGCGGCCCCGAGTCTGCAACCTGCCAGCGAATCCATACATCAAGTCGCGCTGGCTGTTTCCCCCTTTGGAAAGGGGGGAAGGGGGATTTGCTCTGCTCTGCCCGTCGCCCCTGCCGTCCACCGAGCGTTAGCCAATCAACCCGCCATCAGCTTGCGCCAGCCCTCCAGGCCGAGCTTTTCCAAGGTCGCCAGATTGCGTTCGACGATCACGTCCGGATCGGGGAAGGCCGCGACCGCGCGTTCTACGCTGGCTTCGCGCAACAGATGCAAGGTCGGGTAGGGCGAGCGGTTGGTGCAGTTGCCGACGTCGTCGTAGGCGGTGTCGGCGAACTGATAGTCCGGGTGGAAGCTGGCGACCTGGATCTCGCCTTCCAGGTCCAGCGCGGCGACCGCGCCGTCGGCGAGTTCCAGGAAGTCGTTGAAGTCCAGGAACTCGTTCAAGACGTGCGGATGGATCAGCACGGTAGTGTCGATCAGCTCCGGGTCGCTCTGCTCCAGCAGCACCAGCTCCGAGGCCAGCTCTTCCAGCAGGGCTTCGGTCGTCGTGGCCTCGCTGAGGACGAAACGCACCTGGCCCTTGGCCAGCACCGCCTTGGCGAAGGGGCACAGGTTCAGGCCGATCACTGCGCGCTCCAGCCAGCGCCGGGTCGCCGCGATCGGGTCGTCGCCGGACGGGGCCATCGCGCTCATCTCAGTCGCGGAAGTTGTCGAACTGCAGCGGGCGCTCGAATTCGCCGCCCTTGAGCAGTGCCATCACCGCCTGCAGGTCGTCGCGCTTCTTGCCGGTGACGCGCAGCTTGTCGCCGTTGATCTGGGTCTCGACCTTGAGCTTGGCGTCCTTGATGGTCGCGGCGATCTTCTTCGCCAGCTTTTGCTCGATGCCCTGCTGGACGGTGATCTTCTGGCGCGCGCGGGCCAGGTTGGTCTCGACGTCGCCGAATTCCAGGCAACGGGCGTCGATGTTGCGCGCGATCAGGCGCGCACGCAGGATCTGGGTCATCTGCTCGAGCTGGAATTCGCTCGGCGCCGACTGGGTGATGCTCTTGTCGTCGAGGACGAACTCGGCATCGACGCCCTTGAAATCGAAACGGTTGCCGAGTTCGCGGTTGGCTTGGTCGACCGCATTGGTGAGTTCGTGGGTGTCGACTTCGGACACGACGTCGAAGGAAGGCATGGCACACTCGCTGGGGGGAGAACCGGCAAAGGGTAACGCAAGCGCGGGGGCGATATGCACTGTTGCGGCGGGCCGACGCCCCGCTCATCGGGGCGCCGATAAACTCCGTTCACCCGTTTCCAGGATCCGACCTCATGCACAAAACCGCCGCCTACGCCGCCGTCGATGCGCGCACGCCGCTGGCTCCGTTCTCGATCGAGCGCCGCGAGCCGGGCCCGAACGAGGTCCTGATCGACATTCTCTATTGCGGCGTCTGCCATTCCGACATTCACCAGGCCCGCGACGAGTGGGGCGGTTCGGCCTTCCCGATGGTGCCGGGTCACGAAATCGTCGGCCGGGTCGCCCGGCTCGGCGCCAACGTCAAGAGCTTCCAGCTCGGCGACGCGGTCGGCGTCGGCTGTTTCGTCGATTCGTGCCGCGAATGCCCGCAGTGCCGGGCCGGCGAGGAGCAGTACTGCGACCAGGGCATGACCGGCACCTACAACTCGCGCGAGCGCGGCACCGGGGCGCCGACCTACGGCGGCTATTCGACCCGCATCACCGTCGACCAGGACTACGTGCTGCGCATTCCCGAGTCGATTCCGCTGGATCGCGCCGCGCCGCTGTTGTGCGCCGGCATCACCACCTACTCGCCGTTGAAGCATTACGGGGTCAAGGCCGGCGACGAAGTCGCGGTGGTCGGCCTCGGCGGCCTGGGCCATATGGCGGTCAAGATCGCGGTGGCGATGGGTGCGCGGGTGACCGTGCTGAGCACCTCCGAGTCCAAGCGCGAGGCGGCGCTGGCGCTGGGAGCGCAGGCCTTCGCCGCCACCCGCGACAAGGCGACCTTCAAGACGCTGTCGCGTTCCTTCGATTTCATCATCGACTCGGTGTCCGGCGATCACGATTACAACGCCTACCTGGGCCTGTTGAAGTTCGACGGCACCATGGTCCTGCTGGGCATTCCGGAAACGCCGTCGACGGTCGCCGCGGGCGCGCTGATCATGCAGCGGCGCAAGCTCGGCGGCTCGCTGATCGGCGGCATTCGCGAAACCCAGGAAATGCTGGATTTCTGCGCCGAACACGGCGTGGCCTCGGACATCGAGCTGATCGACATCGCCCAGATCAACGAGGCCTACGAACGCATGATCAAGGGCGATGTGCGCTACCGCTTCGTCATCGACATCGCCAGTCTGGGCCAGGCGGCCTGAGGCGAGCCCGGGACGGCCGCCGAACCGCGGCCGTCGCTCTCGACTTCGTCGTCCCCAGCACGACCGCCTTCTCGAATCCGTCATCCCGGGCGCGACTGCTGTCCTCGATTCGGCCCTTCCCGCGCAGGGCGTTTCCTCGATTTCGTCATCCCCGCGAAGGCGGGGATCCAGGGCTCGTCCGAGTAGAGCGCTGAAGTCTCTACGTCTGCGGCCCGGCCAGGGCGCATCGCGCCCTGGCGTTCACGGAGGTGCGAGCCGGTGGCTCGCAAGCACGTCCGCTCCCCCCAGCCTGCACGGGATGGCGAGCAAAAGTGAGCGCTCCGAGCCTCACGGGGTTACAAGGTGAGGTCGCCATCCCAAGCCGCCTCCTTCGCGCGGCCTTGGCCCGGCCTACCGCTAAGCTGCCGCCATGCCCCTGTTGCTGCTGATTCCGCTGGCCTTGCTCCTCCTGCTGATGCTGTGGGCGGTGCTGTTGCCGCTCGGGCTGATCCAGCGCTATCGCTACGGCAAGGCCCGGCGCCGGGCCCTGCCGTGGGCGGTGCGGCTGGCGGCGGCCTTGTCGCTGCTGTCGCTGCTGATCTTCTTCGTCAGCGCCTGGCTGGTCGGCTACTGGATCGCCGATGCCCCGCTGTATGCCGCGCTCGGCTGGGGCGCAGGCCTGTTGCTCGGCGTGCTAGGCGTCTACCTGACCCGCTTCGAGTACGAGGCCCAGAGCCTGTACTACACGCCGAACCGCTGGCTGATCCTGGGCCTGACCCTGGTGGTCGCAGCGCGGATCGTGTTCGGCCTGTGGCAGGCCGCGCATGGCTGGAGCGACCATGCCAGTTGGTTGCCGCGGCAAGGCAGCCTGCTCGCGGTGGGCGGCCTGCTGCTCGGCTACTACCAGGCCTACAGCGTGGGGCTCGGACGCCGGCTGCGTCGGCGCGGCTGAATCTGCTCTGCCGCGGCTGGCTCTGTCGGCGCCGGCCCGGGCGGCATCGTCCCGGTCTCATCGCGTCCGCCGTCGGCCGGATGACGCGCGCAGGCGCGGCGGGCAAGATAGACGGTCCCGCTTCGATCGGCCGACATGTCCTTCTCGTCACACCACCGCTTCCTGTCCTGCGCCCGGCACGCCGCTTGCGCCGGCCTGCGCTCGTCATGAGCGTGGCGCATCCGCATCGCCGTCGCGCGATGGCGACCATGCTGGTCGCGGTGGTGATGTTCTCGATCATGGACGCGCTGCTGAAGCTGCTGTCGGCGCACTACCAACCCTTCCAGGTCGCCGCGCTGCGCGGCGCGTCCTCGCTGCCGTTCGTGCTGACCTGGGCGTTGGCCAGCGGCGGGCTGAAGCCTCTGCTGCGGGTGCGCTGGTCGCTGCATCTGCTGCGCGGCGTGCTCGGCATCGGCATGATGGCGACCTTCGTCTACGGCGTGCATCGGTTGCCGCTGTCGACGACGTATTCGATCTTCTTCATCGCGCCTTTGCTGATCACCGCGCTGTCCGGGCCGATCCTCGGCGAACGGGTCGGGCCGCGGCGCTGGGTCGCGATCGGCATCGGCCTGATCGGCGTGCTGGTACTGCTGCGGCCGAGCGGCGAGGGCATGCTGAGTCTGGCCGCGCTGGCGGTGTTGGCCGCGGCGTTGGGCTATGCGGTCAGCGCTATTACCGTGCGCCTGCTGTCGCGCACCGACAGCACCCAGGCGATGATGGTCTGGCTGATGGTGATGTTGACCCTCGGCGCCGGCGCCCTGGCCTTGCCTGCGTGGGCGCCGATCCGCGGCGAAGACCTGTGGCTGATCGCCAGCCTCGGCGTCGCCGGTTCGATCGGGCAATACGCGGTCACCGAAGCCTTCCGCCTCGGCGAGGCCTCGCTGATCGCGCCGCTGGAGTACACGGCCTTGATCTGGGGCGTATTGCTCGACCTCAGCTTGTGGGGCGTATTGCCCGATTCGACGACCTGGATCGGCGCCGCCATCATCGTCGCCAGCGGGCTGTATTTGCTGCGCCGCGAACGCGTCCACGTCGAGGCCGAACATCCCTGAGCGCGGTGCCGTTCTGGCCGAGGCTCACCGAAACTCCTGCTGTCTCACCCAAGGCACCGCAGCGCAGCGCTTTCGCCGCAGCGCGCCATGACGATTTCTTCGCCACGGCGTAGTGTCGAGGGGTAGTCAGGGGGAGAGCCACGATGACCTCGCTCGTCCACGCGCCGGGAGCGCCGTGTTGGTTCGAGTTGGCGACCGACGGCCAGGTCGCGGCCGAGGCGTTCTATTGTGCTTTGTTCGGTTGGACCATCGAACGCACCCCGATGCCGGACAGCAGTCCGTACACGATCTTCAAGCTCGACGGCCACGACGTCGCCGGCGCCTACAGCCTGGTGCCCGGCGCCTGGCCGGGGCCGGACGGCAGCAGCGTGCCGCATTGGGGCGTGTATTTCCGCGCCGCCGACTGCGACACCGTCGCCAAGCGCGCCGTCGCGCTGGGCGGGCGTTTGATCGCCGCGCCGTTCGAGCTCATGGAGCATGTACGCATGGCGGTGTGCAGCGATCCGGAAGGCGTCGCCTTCCTGCTCGCCCAGCAGCGCGCGCATCCCGGCGTCGACCGCCTCGGCGTCGACAACGCCGTGTGCTGGGCCGAACTGGCCACGCGCGACCTCGACCGCGCCGAAGCCTATTACCGGCGCTTGTTCGGTTGGCGCATGCAGGCGCAGCCGGCCGCGGCGAGCGGCTACCGGGTGTTTTCCGACGATCGGCGCAGGCTCGGCGGCCTGATGCAGATGGGACCGGAGTGGGGCGACATGGCACCGCATTGGTCGATCTATCTGCAGGTGCGCGATGTCGATGCCTGCGTCGCGCGCGCGGTGGCGCTCGGCGGTCGCGTCCTGCTGGCGCCGTTCGACGCCGGCGCCGACCGCATCGCGCGCCTGAGCGATCCGAGCGGGGCCGCGTTCTACCTGATCCGCGTGGCCGATCCGCAGGCCTTCGCCTGAGCGCTGGCGACGACAACGCACCGAGCGATAGCGGTCGAAACGACAACGGGCTCCCGAAGGAGCCCGTTGGGTGTTGCGTAACGATGCGATCAGGCGATCAGAAGCGTGCGCCGACGCCGATACCGACGGTCACCGGGTTCAGCTCGGCTTCGCCGACCTTGAGGCCGTTGAGCTTCACGTCCGACTTGCCCTGCATGTAGCGCACGTCGGCGCGGGCGAACCAGGTCGGGGTGATGTTGAGGTCGACGCCGGCGGTCGCCATCGCGCCCTTGGCGTTCTCGACGCCCAGGCGCTGGCCGGCGATCGGGGTTTCGTTGCTGTAGTTGGCTTCGTAGTAGCCCAGGCCCAGGAACGGACGCACGGTGCTGTCGGCGGTACGGAAGTGGTACTGGCCGCTCAGCGCGATGGGCTGCGAATCGACGCTGCCGATCTTGCCGCCGCCGGCGTTGACGCGGTGACCGAACTTGTCGGCCGAACCCCACGCCTCGATGGCGATGTTGTCGTTGATGTAGTAGCTGGCGCTGAGCGTGGCCGCGCCTTCACCGTCGAGATCGGTGCGTACGCCGCCGATCAGCGGGTTCTTGGTCGGCTGGCTGAGCGCGTAACCGCCGACGACGGCGAAGCGCTTGCCGCTCGCGGTGTCGGTGGTGGTGGAATCCTGAGCGAAGGCGGCCGGGGCAAAGGCCATGGCGCCCATCAGGGCAAGGGTCAAATGACGAAAGCGCATCATGGAGATATCTCCTGTTGTTGTGTTGTGTCGATGCCTTGGGGGAGGCGAGGCGCAAGATAGCCATGCACGCATGAACCGAACTTGCCGCGCGAACGCGGGTGAAGGAACTTTCACGCGAGCATCGTGTTAGACACGTGTTTTCAAGGGAAAAATGAACAAAATGAACCGTGCGCGACTTGCATGAACCTGCGTTCATCTCGTAACGCATGCACGCGAAAAATCATCGCTTGCGAGCGCTGTCCATGCGCAGGGACTCGTCGCGGATCGCACGCGGCGCAAGGGTTTCGCGTATTCGCCGCGACCGATGAACGATGTCGCGCGGCGCTGGCGCGTTCTTTGTCGACGCGGGCGCCGAGCGATCGGATTGCGCAAAGCCGCCGCATCGCCATGCCATGCCTGCTTCTCTGCATGAGCGATCGGCGAACCGGTGCGTTCCATGCCGGGAACGCAATGCACACCCGTATCGGTGCATTTGCGCGGTGATCGGCCTGGATCGGCGCAGAGCAGGCGACCCGTCCGCCGATCCAACCGCCACAGCCGGCAAGGCCAACGGCCATGACGAAGGTCACGCCGCCCATCGGCACGGGCCGGCGCGGCGGCGCTGCGGCATCCTGAACGCACTCCACCGTCGAGGACCCGACGATGCGCCCGTCCCACACGTTCCGACTGACCGCCCTGGCCGCACTGACGCTGGCCTGCGGTTCGAGTTTCGCCTCCAACATCCATGTCGACGCCAGTTGCGAAATCGACAGCGGCTATTTCCTGACCCTCAACGAGCGCAGCCTGATCCTGACCCGCGAGAGCGGCGAGCCGAAGGCCATCGTGATGCGCCAGGGGCGTTTGTTCGTCGACGACCGCTGGATCGCGCTCGACGCCGCCGACGCGCGCCGCCTGGCCGAGTTCGAACGCGGCACCCGCGCGGCCATGCCGGAAGCGCAGCTGATCGGCCGGGAAGCCGCGGGCATCGCCTTCACCGCGCTCGGCGAGGTCGCCGCGGCGCTGGGCAACCATCCCGAGCGCACCCGCGCCCACGTCGAGAAGGCGCGCCAGCAGCTCGATGCCCGTCTGAGCCGGGTGATCACCCCGACCCACTTCAGCGGCAAGGCGCTCGGCGACGGCATCGGCGATGCGCTCGGCGACACCCTGCCGACGGTGATCGGCGAGGTCGTCGGCGGCGCGGTCACCGCCGCCTTCAGCGGCGATGTCGGCCGTCTGCAGAAGCTCGACGACCTGGATGCCAGGATCGAAGCCGCGGTGCAGCCGCGCGCCGACGCGCTCGGACGCCGCGCCGAAGGCCTGTGCCGGCAGATGCGCGCGCTCGATGTACTCGAGGACGCACTGGAATACCGCTACCAGGGCCAGCCGCTGGATCTGTTGCAGGTCGAGTCGACGCCGGGCAAGTCGGGCAAATCCGCCAAGCCGTGACCGGCGCACGGCAGTACTGGGGCGTACGCTGGCACCGCCGGTGTGCGTCCCGGTGCTGCTTAGCCCTTTAGTGGGTATTGGCCGGCAACGCGGTTGGCGTGACCGCCTGCAACCGCCACAATAGGGTTTTCGCGCATTGCGGAGCCCCACGAAATGGCTGAGCTGAAGGAAGCACGCGTCCCCGACATCGGCGACTACGACGGCGTACCCGTCATCGAACTGCTGGTCGCGGTCGGCGACACGGTCACCCAGGACCAGGGACTGGTGACGCTGGAATCGGACAAGGCCACGATGGAAGTGCCGGCACCGTTCGCCGGCGTGGTGCGCGAGCTCAAGGTCAAGATCGGCGACCAACTCGCCGAAGGCAGCGTGGTCGCGCTGATCGAGCCAACCGAAGGGGAAGCCAAAGCAGCGCCTGCTTCGCCGCAAGAGCCGGCAAAACCCGCCGCGCCCGCAGCTGCGGCACCCGCTCCCGCCAAAGCCGAAACCCCCGCCGCAGCCAAGCTCGAAGCCCCGGCCGCCCCTGCAGCGATCCCCGGCGCCAACGCCGGCACCGACCCCGAAGCGATGCCGCCGCGCACCCCGCCGGTGGCGTTCACCGCCGACGAACTCATGCCCGACAAGGTGCCGTATGCGAGCCCGGCGGTGCGTCTGTTCGCACGCGAGCTCGGCGTCGACCTGGGCCGAGTCAGCGGCAGCGCACGCGGCGGCCGCATCAGCAAGGAAGACGTGCAGTCCTTCGTCAAGGGCGTCATGCAGGGCGGCGGCGCGGTCGCCGCGACCGGCGGCGCGCCGGCCTCGAACGGCGGCGGCCTCAACCTGCTGCCGTGGCCGAAGGTCGACTTCAGCAAGTTCGGCGAGACCGAGACGGTCGCGCTGTCGCGCATCAAGAAGCTCTCCGGCGCCAACCTCGCGCGCAACTGGGCGATGATCCCGCACGTCACCCAGCACGACGATGCCGACATCACCGAGCTCGAAGCGCTGCGTGTCGCGCTGAACAAGGAAAACGAGAAGTCGGGCATGAAGCTGACCATGCTCGCCTTCCTGATGAAGGCCAGCGTGGCCGCGTTGAAGAAGTACCCCGATTTCAACGCCTCGCTCGATGCCTCCGGCGAAAACCTGACCCTCAAGAAGTATTTCCACATCGGCTTCGCCGCCGACACCCCGAACGGCCTGGTGGTTCCGGTGGTGCGCGACTGCGACAAGAAGGGCGTGCTGCAGATCGCCAAGGAAACCGGCGAACTCGCCGCCAAGGCGCGCGACGGCAAGCTCGGCCCGGCCGACATGAGCGGCGGTTGCTTCTCGATCAGCTCGCTCGGCGGCATCGGCGGCACCTCGTTCACGCCGATCGTCAACGCGCCGGAAGTCGCCATCCTCGGCGTGTCGAAGTCGGCGACCAAGCCGGTCTGGGACGGCAAGCAGTTCGTGCCGCGCCTGCTGCTGCCGCTGTCGTTGTCCTACGACCACCGCGTCATCGACGGCGCCGCCGCCGCGCGCTTCACCGCCTACCTGGCGCAGTTGCTGGCCGATCTGCGCCGCGTGCTGTTGTAAGCGCGGCACGCGTCGGCGATGGCTTCCCGCTCAGGTTCCGTAGTGCGCATCGCGTCGCTGCCGTCATCGGCGGCGGCGCGGAGCAGGCTACCGTGCCAGGCCGCCCTGCCGATTTCGCCCGACGCTGGCCATGCTGCCGCGATGCGCTCCGGTCCGCGACCGGGACACGTCATTGCGGCCGCGCCGGCCTCGCAAGCTCCACGCCCCGACGCCCGCTGTTCTCCATAGGATTGCCCGCCGTAATGAGCCGCATACCGAACGTCTCCGCTCCACGCCGTCTTGGCCGCATCGGCCTGATCGCCTTGCTGCTGGCCGCTCCGTTGGCTCATGCCGCCGATGGCTGCCAAGTGTCCCTGGGCCGCGGTTGGCCGCCGGCTACCGAAAACCACGGCTCGGCGGTCGAGCAACTGCTCGCGGCCAAGGCCGAGCCTGGCCTGCGTCTGACCTATCTGCCGGCGCGCGGCGTCGAGAGCGGCCTGATGCTGATTCCGGGCGAGAGCGCTTGGACCCTGCGCCACGCCACCGCCAGCGAGCGTGTCGCGGCCTGGAGCTCCTCGCGCCGCAGCTCGGCGCTGGAACTGCGGGTGGACCAGGAAGTCGAGAACGAAGAGGCGCCGATGCCGGCCGTCCTGGCCCAGCGCCTGGTCGCGAGCTGGAAGCGCGCGCTGTCGACGCTGGCGCCGGAAGGCAAGGCCGCCGAGTTCCACGAGCAGGACCAGTTGATCTTCGTCGTCGACGGCTTGCGCATCAGCGGTGTGCGCCCCGATTGCGGGCCGGGCGAATCGATCATGGAACAGGTCGGCCTGATGACCGAGGCGGCGAACGAAAGCGAGTCCAAGCGCGAGCGCCGCTGGCGCGCGCTGGAAGAATCGCTGGACGAATTGGACAAGCGTCTGGCCGAAGCCGCATCGGCGCCGGCGAGCTGATCCGGCGTACGCGCCGCCCCATGCCAGGCCGTCGCGCTGCGATGGCCGCCCCCACGACGGACGCTTCGAGCGCGCCGTCGGCCCGAGATAGAACAAAGGACGCAGCGTCATGGCCAACAACATCGAAGTGAAGGTTCCCGACATCGGCGGCTACGACGACGTGCCGGTGATCGAATTGCTGGTCGCCGTCGGCGATACGGTGAAGAAAGACCAGGGCCTGGTCACGCTGGAATCGGACAAGGCGACGATGGAAGTGCCCTCGTCGGCCGACGGCGTGGTCAAGTCGATCAGCGTCAAGATCGGCGACAAGGTCTCCGAGGGCGCGGTGATCGCGATCCTCGAAGCCGAAGGCGCAGGCGAGGCGCCGAAGCCGGCCGCGGACAACAGCGCAGCGGCGCCGGCCGAAGCGCCGAAGCCCGCTGCCGCTGCGGCTCCCGCTGCGGCAGCAACGGCAACGGCAAGCAGCGCACCCGCGCCGGCCGCCGCCGCGGCGAGCGGCCGCAAGGCCGACGTCGAATGCCGCATGCTCGTGCTCGGCTCCGGCCCCGGCGGCTACACCGCCGCGTTCCGCGCCGCCGACCTCGGCCTCGACACGGTGCTGGTCGAGCGCTACGCCAGCCTCGGCGGCGTCTGCCTCAACGTCGGCTGCATTCCGTCCAAGGCGCTGCTGCATGCGGCCGCGGTCATCGACGAGGCCGAGCACGCCAGCGATTACGGCGTCAGCTTCGGCAAGCCGAGCATCGACCTGGACGCGTTGCGCAAGTACAAGGAAAAAGTGGTCGGCCAGTTGACCAAGGGCCTGGCCGGCATGGCCAAGCAGCGCAAAGTGCGCGTGGTCTCCGGTACCGGCAGCTTCGTCTCGCCCAACGAGCTGGAAGTGGCGGGCGAGGGCGGCACTCAGTTGATCCGCTTCGAGCAATGCATCATCGCCGCCGGCTCGCAGGCGGTGAAGCTCGGCAATTTCCCGTGGGACGACCAGCGCGTGATGGATTCCACCGACGCGCTGGAGCTGGCCGAGATTCCGCAGAAACTGCTGGTCGTCGGCGGCGGCATCATCGGCCTGGAAATGGCCACGGTGTACCGCGCGCTGGGCAGCGAAGTCACCGTGGTCGAGTTCATGGACCAGCTGATGCCGGGCGCCGATCCCGATCTGGTCAAGCCGCTCGCCGACCGCCTGAAGAAGCAGGGCGTGGCGGTGCATCTGAAGACCAAGGCCGCGGCCACCGAGGCGCTGAAGGAAGGCATCAAGGTGTCCTTCGAAAGCGCCGAGGCCGGCAAGGCCGCCGCGCTCGAGGCGACCGTCTATGACCGCGTGCTGGTCGCGGTGGGCCGCGCGCCGAACGGCGGCAAGATCGGCGCCGACAAGGCCGGCGTCAGCGTCACCGAACGCGGCTTCATTCCGGCCGACCGGCAGATGCGCACCAACGTGCCGCACATCTTCGCCATCGGCGATCTGGTCGGTAACCCGATGCTTGCCCACAAGGCCACCCACGAAGGCAAGCTCGCCGCCGAAGTGGCGGCCGGCGAGAAGAAAGAGTGGGTGGCGCGGGTGATTCCGTCGGTGGCCTACACCGATCCGGAAATCGCCTGGGTCGGCGTCACCGAGAGCGAGGCCAAGGCCAAGGGCCTCAAGGTCGGCATCGGCAAGTTCCCGTGGGCCGCCAGCGGCCGCGCGATCGGCATCGGCCGCACCGAGGGCTTCACCAAGCTGATCTTCGACGAAGCCACCCACCGCATCGTCGGCGGCGGCATCGTCGGCGTGCACGCCGGCGACCTGATCGCCGAGATCGGCCTGGCGATCGAGATGGGCTGCGAAGTCGCCGACATCGGCCACACCATCCACCCGCACCCGACCCTGAGCGAATCGGTCGGCATGGCCGCCGAGGTGTTCGACGGCACCATCACCGATTTGTATATCCCCAAGAAGAAGGGCTGATCAGCTCTCGGCGGGCAGCGTCGGCAGGGCGCCGCCCGCATTACGATCTGAGTTGCGGGCTAGCGATCCCAGGGTAGGAGCGGCG